>NZ_JBEYSJ010000025.1:116937-135432 GCF_040704195.1 Amycolatopsis sp. NPDC047767 | reverse complement strand
AACGCCCGGTCCCATTCCGAACCCGGAAGCTAAGCCTGGTAGCGCCGATGGTACTGCAACCGAAGGGTTGTGGGAGAGTAGGACGCCGCCGAACTAAATGTGACAGTCAGGCCCCGGTTGAGAACCCAGTGGTTCTCCCGGGGCCTGACTGCATTTCCACACCTTTTTTCGACGCCCGCGTTCAGGTCGGGCGGGTGATCGGCCGGCTCGCGACGGGGGACGAGAAGACCAGCGAGGTGGTCGTCTCGCCGTAGCGCTGGGCGCGTTCCACGAAGGCCTCCAGTTCGGCCGTGGAACGGCAGCGCACACGCAACAGCCAGCACTCATCGCCGGTGATGTGGTCGGCGGAGGAGACTTCCGGTAGCGGCAGGATCGTCGAGCGGAACCGCGGGCCGTCGAGGCTGCGGACGCTCACGCGGACCATCGCCTCGATCGGCAGGCCCAGCTTCGAGGCGTCGATGCGGGCGGAATAGCCCGTGATCACCCCGCGCTGCTCGAGGCGGCGCACGCGTTCGGTCACGGCGGGGGCCGACAGCGACACGCGCCGGCCGAGTTCGGAGAACGTGAGGCGGCCGTCCGACTGCAGGAGCTCGATCAGCTGCCAGTCGACGGTGTCGAGGTCCACGAAATGGTTCACAGAACAAACTCCCGGCAGAGCGCGGCCCGAACGAGGAAATCCCAGGCTAACCAACGCGATCACCAGGAATCGGCTCTGTGGCGAACACCCCGCGCCCGGCGACGATTGACGGCATGAAACCCCGCATCCTCCAGTTCGACACCCCGACCCCCAACGAAGCCGTCGCGTACTTCGGCCGCGAACTCGGCTTCGAGGTTGACCCCGTCGACCTCGCCCAGGACCTGGAAGACGGCCGCACCGACGGGTACGTCCTCGCCGAGACCCGCGGGGCCGAGGCGTACGCGAGAGCGCGCATCCCCGGCGCCATCCACCTGCCCTACCGGGACATCACCGAGCACAGCACGCGCGACCTCGACAAGAACCTCGTCTACGTCTGCTACTGCGAAAGCATCCACTGCAACGCCGCCACCCAGGGCGCACTCCGCCTGTCCGCCCTCGGCTTCACCGCGAAGCGCCTCTCCGGCGGCATCACCACGTGGCAGAACGCCGGCTACCCCACCGAAAGCGCCCCAGGCAGCCACCTCCGTACCCTGGAGGAGTGACACGTCTGCTGATCATCCAACCCGACGCCGGCGACCCCCTCGGCCCGCTCGGTGACTGGCTGACCGAGGCCGGCGCCGAGCTGGATGTCCGGATGCCACCCGAGAACGAGCTGCCCGCGGACCTCGACGGCTACGCGGGCGTCATCTGCCTCGGCGGCGGCATGGGCGCGCTGGACGACGAACGCCACCCGTGGCTCGCCGACGTCCGCAAGCTGCTGGGCCAGGCCACCGGAAAGCAGCTCCCGACGCTCGGTATCTGCCTCGGCGCCCAGCTGCTCGCGGCGGCCACCGGCGGCCAGGTCGCGGTCGGGGAGGACGGGCCCGAGGTCGGCCCCGCGCTGGTTTCCAAGAAGGACGCCGCCTGGACCGACCCGCTGTTCGCCGACCTGCCGCTGATGCAGGACGTGATCCAGTTCCACAACGACGTGATCAAGCGCCTCCCGCCCGGCGCCGAGCTGCTCGCGTCCGCGCCGCGGTACCAGAACCAGGCCTTCCGCCTGCGCCGCTGTGTCTACGGCGTGCAGTTCCACATCGAGACGACACCGGACCTCGTGCGCCGTTGGGCGGAGGACGAGCCCGAGATGGCGGAACTCACCCGTCCGGGCGCGCTGGCGCCGGAGAAGCTGATCTCTGTGCACGCGGACATCGCCGAGACCTGGCGGCCGTTCGCGCACCGCTTCGTCCGATTGGCCGCCGGAGAGCTCGACGCGGCGGCGGAGAGTCAACACACGTTGCCGCTGGCTTAACGGATGATGTCTGGATCACTAACGCAACGTTGACGATTCACTCGATCGGTCAGGTACCTTGCGAGAGATGCTCCCGTAGGTATGGAGGACCGGGGTGGATCCCTCGCTAGTGGTCGTCGTCGTCATCGGCACGGCCCTCGTCTTCGACTTCACCAACGGCTTCCACGACACGGCCAACGCGATGGCTACCTCCATCGCCACGGGCGCGCTCAAACCGCGGGTCGCGGTGGCCATCTCGGCAGTGCTGAACCTCGCCGGTGCGTTCCTGTCGGTGGAGGTCGCGAAGACGATCTCCAGCGGCCTCGTCGACGACACCAAGATCGGCCCGTCGATCGTCTTCGGCGGGCTGATCGGGGCAATCGTCTGGAACCTCGTCACCTGGTACGTGGGCCTGCCGTCGAGTTCGTCGCACGCGCTGTTCGGCGGCCTCATCGGCGCCACCTGGGTTTCGGCGGGCGCCGACTCGGTGCACTTCGGCAAGATCGTGGACAAGGTCCTCGTGCCGGCCGCCGCGTCGCCGGTCATCGCCGGCGTGGTCGCGGCCGCCTTCACGTACCTGGTCTACAAGCTCTTCGTCCGCAGACGCGGCGGTCGCGGCTTCCGCGTCGGGCAGATCGTGTCCGCGTCGCTCGTCTCGCTCGCGCACGGCACCAACGACGCGCAGAAGACCATGGGCGTGATCACCCTGACGCTGGTCAGCGCCGGCAGCCTGCCCGCGGGCTCGGCGCCGCCGGTGTGGGTGATCATCAGCGCGGCGTCGGCGCTCGCGCTCGGCACGTACCTCGGCGGCTGGCGCATCACGCACACGCTCGGCAAGGGCCTCACCGACATCGAAGGCCCGCAGGGCTTCGCCGCGCAGACGAGCAGCGCCGCCGTGATCCTGCTGTCGTCGCACTTCGGCTTCCCGCTCTCGACCACGCACGTGTGCTCCGGCGGAATCGTCGGCTCGGGCGTCGGCCGTCGTGAGGCGCCGGTGCGCTGGCGGATGGCCGGGCGCATGGTCGTGGCCTGGCTGTTCACGCTGCCCGCGGCCGCCCTCGTCGGTGCGGCCGCGGGGAAGCTCGCGTCGCTCGGCACGGCGGGGACCATCGGCGTCGGCGTGGTGGGCATCGCGATCGGCGTCGGCATCTACGTGCTCTCGCGCCGGCGGCCAGTCACGGCGCACAGCTTCCAGGTGCCGGAGCCCTCGGCCGCAGACACGGAACCCGACCGCCTCGCCGCCTGAAAGTGAACGCGTGCCTGCCTGCTCAGCCGAGGCGGATCCCGCTACGGTGAAGGAGATGGCAGAGCGCGCGCGGACGGCCGCATCGGCGGCCCGGTACGGCTTCACCGACGACAAGGCCGACGCCCAGTTGCGCGCGGCGGGCTGGTGGGACGCCGCGGGACCGGTCGAGGGCACCGCCGACGTGCTCGCGGCCCTCTCGCGCGCGGCCGACCAGGACCTCGCGCTGCAGGGACTCGACCGCATCCGCGAAGCCGACGAAGGCGCGTGGCCCGAGCTGGACCGCGCCCTGCGCGACAACCGGACGTTCCGCGGCCGGCTGCTCGGGGTGCTCGGCACGTCCACGGCGCTCGGCGACTTCCTCGCCGCCAACCCCGGCGAGTGGCACTGCCTCGTCGACCACCGCTGCACCGTGCCCGAGCAGTTCGCCGACCGGTTGCTCGACGACCTGCGCCAGGACGACAGCACATACGTGACCGGAATGGCCGCCGAGCAGGCGCTGCGGACGGCATACCGGCGGCTGCTGCTCGGCATCGCGGCCGTCGACCTCGGCCACCTCGTGGAGGAGGGCCTCGACCACCCGTCGTTCAAGGACATCACCCACCAGCTGACGCTCCTCGCCGAGGCCGCTCTGAAGGCCGGTCTCGCCGTGGCCGAGCAGGAGGTCGGGGCGAGCGCCGAGGGTGCGCTGGCCGTGATCGCGATGGGCAAGACCGGCGGGCGCGAGCTCAACTACGTGAGCGACGTCGACGTGATCTTCGTCGGCGCCGGCGACCTCGGCGTGGCGACGCGGCTGGCCAGCACGATGATGCGGGTGGTCGGCAAGGCGTGCTTCGAGGTCGACGCGGCGCTGCGGCCGGAGGGCAAGAGCGGCGCGCTCGTGCGCACGCTCGAGGGGCACACGGCGTACTACCGGAAGTGGGCGAAGACCTGGGAGTTCCAGGCGCTGCTCAAAGCGCGCCCGGTCGCGGGCGACGCCGAGCTGGGCCAGGAGTACGCGGAGATGGTCGCACCCATGGTGTGGTCGGCCGCCGACCGCGAGAACTTCGTGACCGAGGTGCAGCAGATGCGCCGGCGCGTGGAGGACCACGTCTCCGCGGAGCACGCCGAGCGCGAGCTGAAGCTGGGCCGTGGCGGGCTGCGTGACGTCGAGTTCGCCGTGCAGCTGCTGCAGCTCGTCCACGGGCGTGTGGACCCCGAGCTGCGCTCACCGTCCACAATGGAGGCTCTGGCGGCACTGGGCGAGGGCGGGTACGTCGGACGCGCGGACTCGGCGGAGATGGGGACGTCGTACGAGTTCCTGCGCACCGTCGAGCACCGGCTACAGCTGCGCCGGCTGCGGCGCACGCACCTGTTCCCGGAGTCGTCCGATACCGACGAGCTGCGCATCCTCGCGCGCGCGTGCGGGATCCGCGCGGCGCGCGGGCGCAGCCAGGGCCAGGAACTGCTCGCCGAGTTCCGCCGCCACGCGCAGGGCATCCGGCGGCTGCACGAGAAGGTCTTCTACCGGCCGCTGTTGCAGTCCGTGGCGAACGTGCCGACGGAAGCGTTGCGGCTCACGACAAAACAGGCCGCGAGCCGGCTGTCCGCGCTGGGTTACGCGGCGCCGGAAGGCGCGCTGCAGCACATCAAGGCGCTGACTTCGGGCGTCTCCCGGCGCGCGGCGATCCAGCAGGCACTGCTGCCCGTGCTGCTCGATTTCCTCGCCGACACCCCGGATCCCGACGGCGGTCTGCTCTCGTACCGCAAGGTGTCCGAGGCGCTGGAGGACACGCCGTGGTACCTGCGCGTGCTGCGCGACGAGGGCACGGTGGTGGAGCGGCTGGCGTTCCTGCTGGGCACGTCGAAGCTCGTGCCCGACCTGCTCGTGCGCGCGCCGGAAGTGCTGCAGCTGCTGGGAGAACCGGCCCGGCTGACGGGCCGCAAGCCGGCCGAGGTGGCGACGTCACTGCGGGCGGCCGTCCGGCGCCAGCCCGGGCTGAACGCGGCGGTGGCGGCGGCGCGGTCGTTGCGGCGGCACGAGCTGCTGCGTGTGGCGTGCGCGGATTTGCTGGGACTGCTGGACGTTCCGGCCGTGTGCGAGGCGCTGTCGAGCGTGTGGGTCGCCGTGCTGCAGGGGGCGCTGGCCGCCGCGTACCGGCAGCGGCAGGCGGAGCTGGGGCGCACGCCGGCGACAGTCGCCGTGATCGGCATGGGCCGGCTCGGCGGCGCGGAACTGGGTTACGGCTCGGACGCCGACGTGCTGTTCGTCTGCGAGCCGGCGGAAGGCGTGTCGGACTCCGAAGCGGCGAAGTTCGCTTCGTCGGTGGCCGAGACCGTGCGCAAGATGCTGGGCGCACCGAGTTCCGACCCGGCGCTGGAGGTCGACGCCGACCTGCGGCCGGAGGGACGCAGCGGGCCGCTGGTCCGGACGTTGGAGTCGTACCGCGCGTACTACCAGCGCTGGGGCGAGGTCTGGGAGGCGCAGGCGCTGCTGCGCGCGCGGTTCATCGCCGGCGACGAGGACCTGGGCGAGCGGTTCATCGCGATGATCGACCCCGTGCGTTACCCCGAGGGCGGCCTGGACGCGACGAAGGCCCGCGAGATCCGCCGCATCAAGGCACGCGTGGAAACCGAGCGCCTGCCCCGCGGAGCCGACCCGACCCGTCACACGAAGCTCGGCCGCGGCGGGCTGGCCGACGTCGAGTGGACCGTGCAGCTGCTGCAACTGCAGCACGCGCACGAGCAGCCGAGCCTGCGCACCGCGTCGACGCTCGACGCGTTGACGGCGCTCGCCGAAACGGGACTGGCTCCCGCGGAGTCGGTCGACTTCCTGCGCGAGGCGTGGCTGCTGGCCACCCGCGTGCGCAACGCCGGGATGCTCGTGCGCGGCAAGGCCGTCGACGAGGTGCCCAGCTCGGGCCGCGACCTGGCCGCCGTGGCGCGCGTGTTCGGCTACACCGTGGACGACGATCCGGGCGAGTTCCTCGACACCTATCGCCGGGTCACGCGCCGAGCCCACGCCGTGGTCGAGGAGCTGTTCTACGAGACTTAGAGTGGGGCGTGTGACCGACCGCGAACCGTTCCGCACCCGCATCAAGGTGCGCCACTACGAGCTCGACACGCTGGGCCACCTCAACCACGCCGTGTACCACTCCTACGGCGAGGTCTCGCGCACCGAACTCTTCGCCTCCGCCGGGGATTCGCTGCTGCACGAGGCGAACCTCGCGCCGGTCCTGCTGGAGTCCCACATCGTCTACCGCCGCGAACTCCGCGGCGGCGACACCGTCGACGTCACCTGCGACGCCCGCTTCGGCGATGGCAAGGTCTTCTGGATGACCTCCCGCATCCTCAAACTCGACGGCACCCTCTCGGCTGAGATCACCTGCACGGTCGGCCTGATGGACCTCGGGGCCCGTCGCCTCGTCGACGATCCCCGCGGCCGCTTCGAACGCGCCGGCCTGAACCTCAAGGTCCTCTCGACGGGGGAGTAGTGACTTCTTCCTGGCTGTCGGAGATCCGCGCCTCCTACGACACCGTCGCCCCCAGCTACGCGGTCCAATTGCGCGACGCCCTCGCCGGCAAGCCGCATTTGCGCGCCTTGCTGGGCCTCTTCGCGGAACTCGCCGACGGCCGCGTCGCCGACGTCGGCTGCGGCCCGGGCTGGGTCACCGCCCACCTGCGCTCGCTCGGCGTCGACGCCTTCGGCCTCGACCTCTCACCCGAGATGATCGCCTTCGCCCGCCGCACCCACGCCGACGTCCCCTTCGCCGTCGGCTCGATGACCGACCTTCCCCTTCCGACCGATTCGCTGGGCGGCATCCTCGCCTTCTGGTCCCTCATCCACCTCCCCGACGCGGCCCTGCCCACCGTCCTGGCCCACTTCCACCGCACCCTCCGTCCCGGCGGCGTGGTTCTGGTGGGCTTTCACGTCGGCGACACGACTACGTGCAAGACCTCGGGCTACGGCGGCCACCCCATGCACGTCCACATCCACCGCCGCCGCCCGGCCACCATGTCGGCCTTCCTGCGCGCCGCCGGCTTCACCATCGAATCGGAGACCCTCTTCGACCCGGACGCGCGCGTCCCGGGTGCTGTGGTGATCGCGCGGGCCGGTCAGTCCCAGTAGCAGAGGTGGCGGACGTCGAGCTCGGCCATCAGTCGGCGCGCATGCCGCGCCACACGAAGTCGACCAGGCTTTCCGTGGCCGCCTTCCAGTCCTCGTCCGGCCTGAGCAGCAGCAAGCCCGCCATCGCGCGCATCACCGTGTCCACCGAGGTGTCCGGGCGGACGGTGCCGGCGGCGATGTTGGCCTTCAGCAGGGTGGCGAGGGCGTCGACCAGGGACTTGTACGCGTGCGCCGGCAGTTCGGCGTTGCTCGAGGCCGCGCGCAAGGCCTTGGCCAGGCCGCGTTTGGTGATCAGGTAGTGGGCGAGGTGATCGCTCGCCCAGACACGGAACGCCTGCTCCGGCGAGCGCTCCTCCAGCAGTGCCGGCACGACTTCGACGAGCTGGCACACCTCCCGCTCGTACACGGCGAGGATGAGATCGGCCGCGGTGGGGAAGTGGCGGTACACGGTGCCGACGCCGACTTCGGCCTGCTTCGCGATGGCGTTGAACGAGACCTCACCCGAGCACGCGAGCGCCTGGGCCGCGACGGCGAGGATGCGCTCGTGGTTGCGCCGGGTGTCGGCGCGCCGCGGGCTGACCGATCCCGTCGACATCGTTCCTCCCGTTCCCGGCGGCGTCTTCCCTGATCACGACTCTAGTGCAGCCCTGGAGCGACTCCAGCGCAACTTCCATTGCGAAGCGGATAGTAATCCGATAGCCTCGGAAACACGAGTCGTAGCGGATCACTATCCGCTAGTTTACGCCGGCCGGGTGGCCGGCATCTCCCACCACATCTGCGGGAAAGAGATCCGAGTGGACATCTCCCTCGAAATCAACGGACGGGTCGAACAGCTCGCCGTCGAACCCGGCGTGACGCTGCTCGACGCGTTGCGTGAACGCCTGGGCGTGACCGGTCCCAAGAAGGGCTGCGACCGCGGCCAGTGCGGCGCCTGCACCGTGCACGTCGACGGCAAACCCGTGCTCTCGTGCCTCACCCTCGCGGCCACCGTGCGCAAGCCGGTCACCACGGTCGAAGGTCTGTCCACTGAGGACGGATTGCATCCCGTGCAACAGGCGTTCGTGGACCAGGACGCGTTGCAGTGCGGCTTCTGCACTTCCGGGCAGGTGATGTCGGCCGTCGCCGCCGTGCGCGACGACGTCACGGACGTCCGCGAGTTCATGTCCGGCAACCTCTGCCGCTGTTCGGCCTACCCGAACATCGTGGCGGCGGTCGAGCAGGCGAGGCGGGCCGATGCGACCGTTTGAGCTGACCGCGCCCACCACCGTCGAAGACGCGCTCGACGCGTCCGGAACCTTCCTCGCCGGCGGCACCACGCTCATCGACCTGATGAAGCTCGACGTGCTCACCCCGCAGCGGGTGCTGGACATCAACGACCTCCCGCTGCGCGGCATCGACACCACCGACGGCCTGCGTTTCGGGGCCCTGGAACGGATGGGTGACATCGCCGCGCACCCCGGCGTGTACCCGGCGATCTCGCGCGCGCTGCTGCTGAGCGCTTCGCAGCAGCTGCGGAACATGGCCAGCATCGGCGGCAACCTCATGCAGTGCACGCGGTGCTCGTATTTCCGCGACGTCAACGCGCCCTGCAACCGGCGCGACCCGGGCAGCGGCTGCTCCGCGCTGGCGGGCGTCAACCGCATGCACGCGATCCTCGGCACCAGCGACGCCTGCGTTGCCACGCACGCCAGCGACGTCGCGGTTGCGCTCGTGGCGCTGGACGCCGAGGTGGAACTCGCCGGCAAGACCGGCAAGCGCACGGTGAAACTCACCGATTTCTACCGTACGCCAGGCGAAACGCCGGACGTCGAGCACGACCTGCGCCCCGGCGAGCTGATCACCGAGGTGCGCGTGCCGCGGCTCGACTGGGCCGAAAACTCCACCTACGTCAAGGTTCGCGACCGCCAGTCGTACGAGTTCGCGCTGGCTTCGGCCGCCGTGGCGCTGGACGTGCGGGACGGCGTGATCGCCGACGCGCGGGTGGCCGTCGGCGGGGTGGCGACCGTGCCGTGGCGGCTCACGGCCGTCGAGGAAGCGTTGCGGGGCAAGGCTGTCACGCAGGAGTCGTTCGAGCAGGCGGCTTCGCTGGCCGCGGAAGGCGCGCGGCCGCTGGCGTTCAACTCGTTCAAGGTGTCCCTGGTGAAGCGCACGGTCGTGCGCGCGCTGCTGGAGCTGACCGAAGGGAGCCGTCGATGAACGACAGGCTCGATGCGCCGCTGAAGGTCACCGGGCGCGCGAAGTACGCGATGGACCACAACTTCCCGGGCATGGCCTACGGCTACGTCGTGGTCAGCACCGTGGCCCACGGCCAAGTCGAGAGCATGGACGTCAGTGCGGCGAAGGAGGCGCCGGGTGTTGTCGGCGTCTACACGCCGTTCGATCGGCTGGACCTGCGCACGCCGCCCGTGTCGCCGATCATGGGCGAGACCTGGGTGCCGCTGCGCAACACCGACGTCGACTACTACGGGCAGCCGATCGGGTTCGTCGTCGCGGAGTCGTTCGAGCAGGCGCGCGACGCGGCGATGCTGGTGCGCGTCACCTATGACGAGAAGCCGGCGCTGGTGTCGTTCGACGAGGGGCTCGCTTCGGCCGAGGACGCGCCGGAATCGCGCGGGAACCCGCCGCAGATCGAGGTGCTGGCCGACGACGTCGAGTCCATTGAGGACGTTTTCGCGGCGGCGCCGTTCGTGGTGGACCACGCTTATCGCACGGCCACGCAGAACCACGCGGCGATGGAGCCGCACTCGGCCGTCGCCGTGTGGGACGGTGAGCTTACGGTCTACACCGGCAACCAGGGCAGCAACCTCATCGCCATGGAGCTCGCCGGGGCGCTCGACCTCGACGTGTCGGCCGTGCACGTGATCAACCCCTACGTCGGCGGCGCGTTCGGCGGCAAGGGGCGCACGTCCACGCCCGCGTTCCTCGCGGCCGCGGCGGCGAGGGAGCTGGGCCGGCCGGTGAAGGCCGCGCTGACGCGCGAGCAGGTCTTCACGGCGACGGCCACGCGCGCCGAGACGCTGCAGAAGGTCACCATCGGCGCCGACGCCGACGGCACGATCCTCGGCCTGCGCCACGACTCGTGGTCGAGCACGGCGATGGACCGCTCGTTCGTCGAGCCGACGTCGCACGGCACCTCGCGCGAGTGGTACGCGACGAAGAACCTGTCCATCAGCCAGAAGATGGTGCCGCTCAACATCCCGCTCACCACGTTCATGCGCGCGCCGGGCGAGGCGCCGGGCTCGTTCGCGCTGGAGAGCGCCATGGACGAGCTCGCCGTGGCGCTCGACATGGATCCGATCGAGCTGCGCGTGCGCAACAGCTCGCTCGCCCCGCCCGGCAAGGACCTGCAGTGGTCGAGCAAGCACCTCGACGAGTGCTTCGCCGTCGGCGCGCGCGAGTTCGGCTGGACTCCGCGGCCGAAGGGGCGTGTCGACGGCGACTGGCTCGTCGGCGTCGGCATGGCGACCGCGATGTTCCCCGCCCTGCGCTTCCCCGCGACGGTCGGCATCACCCTCCACGCGGACGGCACCGCCGAGGTCGCCACCAGCGGCGCCGACCCGGGGACGGGCCTGCTGAACGTCATGTCGTCGGTCGGTGCGGAGTCGCTGGACCTCGCGCCGTCCCGGATCACGCCTCGCCTGGGCGACTCGAAGCTGCCCCCGGGTGGCATGTCCGGCGGCTCCACGGCGACCGCCAGCGTCGGCACCGCGATCATGCTCGCGGCGAACGAGGTCCTCGACACGCTGCTGGCCCTGGCCTCCGCACCGGGCGCCCCCTTCGCGGGCCAGGAGGTGACCTACGCCGACGGTCACATCCACGGCGACACCGACACCATGCCCTTCGGCGCGCTGCTGCGTGCGGTCGGCCGGGATTCTTTGTCCGCCAACGGCTCTTCAGCCCCGGGCGAGGAACTGACCAAGCACTCGTTCAGCTCCTTCGGCGCCCAGTTCTGCGAGGTCCGCGTCCACCGCCTCACCGGCGAAGCCCGCGTCTCGAGGCTCCTGGGCGTCTTCGACGGCGGCCGCATCATCAACGACAAACTCGCCCGCAGCCAAATCAAGGGCGGCATGATCTGGGGCGTCTCCGCCGCGTTGCACGAGGCCCTCGAACTGGACGGCGCCGGCCGCTTCGCCAACGCCGACTTCGCCGGCTACCTCCTGCCGGTCAACGCCGACATCCCCGACATCGACGTCCACTTCGTCCAGTACCCCGACACCTTCCACAACGCCGTCGGCGCCCGCGGCATCGGCGAAATCGCCACCGTCGGCGTCGCCGCCGCCATCGCCAACGCCATCCACAACGCGACCGGCGTGCGCGTCCGCCACATCCCGATCACGGTGGAGGACCTGCTGGTGGACTGAGCCTTTCCTGGCGGGGGTACGAAAAACGGGACGGCGGCCGAGGTATTTCCTCGACCGCCGTCCTGTTTTGCCGAGCGCTGACAGCGGCCTGGACGGTTGCGCCGACGCAACAGCGTGACGCGCTCTCGAAAGACAGGCTCACCAGCCGGACGTTCGCCACTCATTCGCTCTGCCCCGCGACCGGCTGCGGACGTTGCGGCCGACATTGATGGCGACGCCCAGCCTGGCGCCGACAAGCCCTGCTCGCCTGGCGGATCTGCCGACCGCACAAAAATCGGGACGGCGGCCGAGGTATTCCCTCGACCGCCGTCCCGCGTCTTACCCGGCCGTCAGGTCACGGCCGGCCGATCACACGTCGTAGTAGAGCGCGAACTCGTACGGGTGCGGGCGCAGCCGCAGCGGGTCGATTTCGTTTTCGCGCTTGTAGGAGATCCAGGTGTCGATCACGTCGGGCGTGAAGACGCCGCCCTCGAGGAGGAAGTCGTGGTCGGCTTCCAGGGTGTCGAGGACCGTGCCGAGGTCGCCGGGGACGAGCTTGACGTTCTTGGCTTCCTCGGGCGGGAGCTCGTAGAGGTCCTTGTCGATGGGCTCCGGCGGCTCGATCTTGTTCTTGATGCCGTCGAGGCCGGCCATCATCATCGCGGAGAAGGCCAGGTACGGGTTGCCCGACGAGTCCGGGCAGCGGAACTCGGCGCGCTTGGCCTTCGGGTTGTTGCCCGTGATGGGGATGCGGACGCACGCGGAGCGGTTGCGCTGCGAGTACACCAGCGACACCGGCGCCTCGAAGCCCGGCACGAGGCGGTGGTACGAGTTCACCGTCGGGTTCGTGAAGGCCAGCAGGCTCGGCGCGTGCTTGAGCAGACCGCCGATGTAGTGGCGCGCCGTGTCGGACAGGCCCGCGTAGCCGGACTCGTCGTGGAACAGCGGCTGGCCGTCCTTCCACAGCGACTGGTGGCAGTGCATGCCCGAGCCGTTGTCGCCGGCGAGCGGCTTCGGCATGAACGTCGCGGTCTTGCCGGCGGCGAACACGGTGTTCTTCACGATGTACTTGAACAGCTGCAGGTCGTCCGCAGCGTGCAGCAGCGTGTTGAACTTGTAGTTGATCTCCGTCTGGCCGGCGGTGCCCACCTCGTGGTGCGCGCGCTCGATCTCGAAGCCGGAGCCCTGCAGCTGGCGGACGATGTCGTCACGCAGGTCGGCGAAGTGGTCGACCGGAGGGACGGGGAAGTAGCCGCCCTTGAACTTCGTCTTGTAGCCCTGGTTGCCACCGACCTCGTCGGCGCCGGTGTTCCACCAGCCCTCGACCGAGTCGATCTCGTGGAACGACGCGTGCTCGGCCGAGTCGAAGCGCACGGAGTCGAAGATGTAGAACTCCGCCTCCGGGCCGAAGTACACGTTGTCGGCCACGCCGTATTCGGCGATGTACTGCTCGGCCTTGCGCGCGATGTTGCGCGGGTCGCGGCTGTAGGCCTCACGCGTGAACGGGTCGTGCACGAAGAAGTTCAGCGAGAGCGTCTTCGCCTTGCGGAACGGGTCGATGCGCGCGGTCTCGGGGTCCGGCAGCAGCAGCATGTCGGACTCGTGGATCGACTGGAAGCCGCGCACCGACGAGCCGTCAAAGGCCAGGCCCTCTTCGTAGGCTTCGAGGTCGAAGGCCTTCGCGGGCACCGTGAAGTGCTGCATCACGCCCGGCAGGTCGCAGAACCTGACGTCGATGGACTCCACCTTCTCGTCGGCGATCAGGCGCTGGATGTCGTCTGGAGTAGTGGGCACCCTCGGTGACTCCTTCTTCGATCGAGCTCGCTCGGCAGTACTCTCTTCGGCTCACGCTAAGAGTGCGGTGTTGCCCGACCGTCACCCGTATGTTTCACACACGTTAACGGGTGGCGTGACACGCGCCATCCGACCAGGGCGGATGTGGTGTGCGCCACCGGCATACCCTGGACGGGTGGCGAGATGGACGGGCGAATGGCTCCCCGGGACCGGCAGCGGACCGGGCTCGGAAAACCGAACCGCGCCGAAGTGGCCCGGTGAAGCGTTCGGGCTGCCCGAATCGGGCGTCGGCTCCGTCGCCGGCTTCGGTCCACGCCTGCTGGCGCTGGTCATCGACCTGGTGCTCGCGGGCCTGATCACCACGCTGTTCGTGCGCTACGACCTGCAGGACGTCGCCGCGATGCAGACGTTCAACTGGTGGGCCGGCGTCGTCTGGGCCGTCATCACGACCGTGCCGGCGATGTTCTTCGGCTTCACGCCGGGGATGGGCGCCGTGGGCGTCCGCGTGGCGCGGCTCGACGGCGCCTCGATGGTCGGCCCCTGGCGCGCGGTGGTGCGGATGGTGCTGACGGTCGTGATCCTGCCGGCCCTCGTCCGCAACACCGACGGCCGCAGCTGGCTCGACCGGGTGACCGGCACCGTCGTGATCCGGATGCGCTGACCCCAGACCCACGAAACACAAACCCGCGAAACGCAGTCCCACGAAAAAGGCCTCCCACTCGGCGACGAGTCGGGAGGCCTTTTCCGTGAACCGTGGGTCAGCGACGGCGGATCGTCCGCTGCACGTTGCGCATCTTCGCGCCGGCGGGCATCGGGCCCTTCGGCATGGCCGCGCCGCGGTTGCCGAGCGCCGCGAGCTTGGCCTCGAGCGCGTCGACCTGCGGCGGCTTGAGGTTGCGCGGCAGCTTCATCAGCGTGCTCTGCAGCTTCTTGAGCGGGATCTCGTTCTCGGCGTTGCCGATGGTGTAGTCGTAGATCGGGGTGTCGCCGATCAGGCGCGACACGCGCTTCTTCTCCTGCGAGAGCAGCGCCTTCACGCGGTGCGGCGCGCCCTCGGCCACGAGGATCACGCCGGGCGCGCCGAGCACGCGGTGCACGGCGTCGAGCTGCGTGGTCGCGGCGACGGTCGGCGTCACGCGCCAGCTGCCGCGCATGTTCTCCAGCGCCCACGCGCCGGCGCCGGGCTGGCCGTCGGCCTTCGAGTACACGGTCTTCTGCACGCGGCGCCCGAAGATGATCACCGCGAGCAGCACGCCCAGCACGATGCCCAGCGGCAACAGCGTCCACTGCAGGTCGAAGATGAACCCGATCCCGAACAGGACGCCGGCGACGACCACGATCGAACCGACCATCCAAGGAATCAGCATCGGGTCTTCGCGGCGCTGCATCTTGAACGCCTCGAAGAGCTGCCCGCGCTTCGCCTTGCTCGCCGCGCGCTTCTCCTGCTTGGCCAGCTTGGCCGCTTCCTTGTCCTGCTTTCCCGCCATCTGACCAGGATACGGCCGCGTGCCCTGCCACGAATCCCTCGGCCCCCTCTGCGAGGATCGAGGGGTGGCAAGCGCATCGTCTCCGAAGAGTCGCCAGGGCCTGCTCGACGGGCTGGACCCCGAGCAACGAGCCGCCGCCTCCGCGCCGCGCGGGCCCGTCTGCGTTCTCGCCGGCGCCGGCACGGGCAAGACGCGCACGATCACGCACCGCATCGCGCACCTGGTCGGCGCAGGTCACGTCTCCGCCGGGCAAGTACTCGCCGTCACCTTCACCACGCGCGCGGCGGGCGAGATGCGCACGCGGCTGCGTGGTCTCGGCGTCGACGCCGCGCAGGCGCTCACCTTCCACGCCGCCGCGCGCCGGCAGCTGCGGTACTTCTGGCCGCGCGTGGTGGGCGACCGGCCGTGGGACCTCGTCGACAACAAGTTCCGCCTCGTGGCGCAGGCCGCGCAGCGCGCACGGCTGAGCACGGAGACGGAGGTGCTTCGCGACCTCGCGAGCGAGATCGAGTGGAGCAAGGCCTCGCTCGTGTCGCCCGACGACTACCCTGCCGTCGCCGCGCGCACGCAGCGCGACACCCCGGCCCCGGTGGCGCAGGTCGCGCAGGTCTACCGGCTGTACGAGGAGATCAAGAACGCCGCGCAGGTCCTCGACTTCGACGACCTGCTCCTCCACACCACCGCCGTGCTCGAAGAACACGAAGCCGTAGCCGTCGAGTTCCGCGACCGCTACCGCTGTTTCGTGGTCGACGAGTACCAGGACGTCACGCCGTTGCAGCAGCGCCTGCTCGACGCGTGGCTCGGCGGCCGCGACGACCTCACCGTCGTCGGCGACGCCAACCAGACCATCTATTCCTTCGGCGGCGCCTCGCCGCGGCCGCTCCTGGAGTTCACGCGGCGCTTCCCCGAGGCGACCGTCGTGCGGCTCGAACGCGACTACCGGTCGACGCCCGAGGTCGTCGGGCTGGCGAACCGGGTGATCGGCGCGGCGCGCGGGCGTCCGGCGGGGTCGCGGCTGAAGCTCGTCGGCCAGCGGCCGCCGGGGCCAGAGCCGCGCTTCGCCGAGTACGAGGACGAGTCGGCCGAGGCGGCGGCGGCCGCGCGGCGCGTGCGCGAGCTGCTCGACGGGGGAGTGTCGGCCAGTGAGATCGCGGTGCTGTTCCGCGTGAACGCGCAGTCGGAGGCGTACGAGCAGGCGCTGTCCGAGGCCGGCATCCCGTACCTCGTGCGCGGTGGCGAGCGGTTCTTCGCGCGCACCGAGGTGCGGCAGGCGATGTCGGCGCTGCGGGTGGCGTCGGCCGATCCGACCTCGCTCGACCTGGTGACGGCGGTGCGGTCGGTGCTCGCGCGCGTCGGCCTCACCGAGCAGCCGCCCGCCGGTGGCGCGGCGAAGGAGCGGTGGGACGCGCTGCTCGCGCTGGTGGAGCTGGCCGAGGAGCTGGCGGCGAGCGTCGCCGACGCCGACCTGCCGCGGTTCGTCGCGGAGCTGGAGCAGCGCGCGGCGGCACAGCACCCGCCGACGGTCGAGGGCGTCACGCTCGCGTCGCTGCACGCGGCGAAGGGCCTCGAGTGGGACGCGGTGTTCCTCGTCGGTCTGTCCGAGGGCACCATGCCGATCCTCCATGCGGGAGACGACGAGGCCGCGATCGAGGAGGAACGGCGGCTGTTCTACGTCGGTGTCACCCGCGCGCGGGAACACCTGTCACTCTCGTGGTCGCTGTCGCGCACGCCGGGTGGCCGCCGCAACCGTCGCCGCAGCCGGTTCCTCTACGGCCTGATCCCGGAGGACCACCCGGCCGCCCGGGTCGCGCGGTCGCAGCAGGCGTCGGCGCCGGGCTCGAAGGTGGCACGCTGCCGGTTGTGCGGCGGGCCGCTGCTGCAGACGATCGAGGTGAAGCTGGGGCGGTGCTCGAAGTGCCCGTCCACAGTGGATGAAGGATTGCTGGAGAAGCTGAAGACGTGGCGCGGCGAGCGTTCCCGGGAGCTGAAGGTGCCGGCGTTCGTGGTGTTCACCGACGCGACACTCATGGCCATCGCCGAACAGCGACCGACCGACGACGGAGCGCTCGTGTCGATCTCCGGCATCGGCGCGACGAAGCTCGAACGCTTCGGCGCGGAGGTGCTCGACGTGGTTCGCTCCTCGATGCGGTCTTGACCGCGTCCGCACCCTGATCGGTGCGGCGAACCCGCTGCTCGGAGGCGATCTTCGTAGCTTCGGAGAGTTTTCGGGAAAATAAGTTGCCCCGGTGTGCGAGGGGCAATAATCTGCTCGTACCCGGGTGGGAAGCCCCCGGTCTGGGGATCCATATGACGCGCGCCGCCTCGGGTGGCGAACGTCCGGACAGCGGAAGGTGGTGCCGGTGAAATGATCAGCAACATGATGCTCACGAACCCTGGCACCGGTCTGTCCGGCTGCGGTCTCATCCCCGCTTCGCGCCAGGGTACCGGTGTGTCCACGAGCGCCCACTTCGGCGGAGTCCGTCGGAATGACGAGCGTACGTGGACCGCGGTTGAGGTCACCCTGGCCAACGCCGCCCTCGTTGGCGCGTACCCGCAGGTTGACGTCGATCTGCCGACCATCAAGCAGTTCCGTGTTCCGTTGTCGATACGGGAGCGAAGTTCCTGACCTAGTCAGGACACGAGGCTCACGAAGGCCGCGGAACCGGTAACCGGATCCGCGGCCTTCGTGTTTTTTTGGCTGCACAACCCCACGAGGAACAAGTTGTCCAGTTCGATCGACAGTCCCAAAACCACCGAAACGACAAGAAGGAGCACGGAAATGTCGTCCGCCATCGCCTTCGCCGAGGGGTTCGACCTCGGTATCGGCGACCTGCTCGACGGGGTCGCCGCCCCTGAGCTCGACCTGCCCTGCCGTTCCCGCGACGCCGACCTCTGGTTCGCCGAGTCTCCCGCCGAGCTCGAGCGCGCCAAGGCCCTGTGCGCCGACTGCCCCGTCCGCGAGGCCTGCCTCGCGGGTGCCCTCGCGCGGCGCGAGCCGTGGGGCGTCTGGGGTGGCGAGATCTTCGAGCGCGGTGCCGTCATCGCGCGCAAGCGGCCCCGTGGCCGCCCGCGCAAGAACGCCGCCCTCGAGCCCGCCGCCGCAGCCCGGAGCGCCGCCGCATGACCGTCGAACTCATCACCATCCGCGACTACGAAGCGCGCACCCGCGAACCCGACCGCGCGCACCCGTTGCCGAAACAGCTCGATACCCAGGAGACCAGCGAAATGTTGCTTCACGAAGAACTGTCCCGGGCCCGAATACGGGACCTGCAGCAAGAAACCCAAGCGCTCCGCCCCTGGCGCCGCGCCCGAGCCGCCCGCCGGTGGTCCCGCGTAGCCCGCTGGGCGGCGGAACGCTCCAAGCGATTCGAGGACTGAGTTGTCTTGGGGGACTTTGAGGTTCTGAAGGTCTTGTGGTCTGAGGCTTGACGTCGTTGAGGTTGGTTGGCCTTTGCGACGTTGAGTCTCAGGCTGCTGATCTCCTTGGGATCTCTGCGAAGTCTCTGACGACTTTGGGCTCGACGTCGTTGAGGCTGGGACCTCGATGCCCTCCGTGTTGGGGCTCGATGTCACGAAGGTGTCAGGCCACTGCGGCGTTGAGTCAGAGGCTCCCAGGTGC
>NZ_JBEYSJ010000025.1:109522-116839 GCF_040704195.1 Amycolatopsis sp. NPDC047767 | reverse complement strand
GTTGGGGCTCGATGTCGTTGAGGCTGTTAGGCCTCTGTGGTGTTGAGTCTTGGGTGCTTGAGGCTCCCAGGTGTTGGGGCTCGATGTCGTTGAGGCTGTTAGGCCTCTGTGGTGTTGAGTCTTGGGTGCTTGAGGCTCCCAGGTGTTGGGGCTCGATGTCGTTGAGGCCGTCGAGCCTCCGCGGCGCAGAGTCTCGGGTCGATGTCTCCCAGGCCTTGGGGCTCGATGTCATTGAGGCCGTCGAGCCTCCGTGGCGCAGAGTCTCCGGCCACTGAAGTCCTTGGTATCTCTCCGGAGTCTCTGAGGTTCTGGGGCTTTCGAAATCCTCGATTTGTTGTCCGCGTGGAGGGTCGGTCACCCGTGTGGTGACCGGCCCTCGGGTCGTTTCGGGTTCGCCGGTGTCGGCGATGCCGTCGCTGCGCCGGCCTCGACGTGCATCGTGGCTGTCGCTGCGGTTGTGTCGTCGTGGCGGATCCCAGCCGGATCCGGCCCCGGCAGCGACGTTTGCCGCTTCGGCCGCTCGATCTGTGCGGTCTTGGCGCTATCGGCCGGTGGCCCGCTGCTTGGAGCCGCAGCTGATCACCGCGGTGCTGCCGAACCCGCGCGGGCTTTGCCGGCGGGCGACCGGTTAGTCGACTCGGTTCCGGTGGGGCTTCGGGTGTTGAATGACGTCGTGTCCGCTCACACGCACGACCACATCGACTGGGCCGACCGGCTGACTCAGCTCCGCACGGCCGACACCCTCGACGCCGACGCCCTTTCGGCCATCGCCCGGCGGCTGGTCGCCGCCCTGCCCCCGACGCCCACGATCGTCGACCTCGGCTGCGGCGCGGGCGGCATGAGCACCCACTTCGCCCGCGCCTTGACCACCCATGCCGGCGGCACCCTCATCCTCGTCGACGCGACGCCCGAGCTGCTCGCCGAAGCCGAGAAGTCGGTCCGGGCAGCCGTCAACACCGCCTCGAACACTGCTGGCGTGGGCGATGCGCAGGCCGCACCCGGCGGCGTTGGGGGCGCCGGTTCGACCGGCAGCCTGCCGGCGTCGGAGGACCGCGGCGACGGTGGTTCGACCACTGCGGCCCCGGGCTCGGCCGATGGTCAGGCCACGCCCGGCGACCTTGCGGGCACCAGTTCGCCCGGAGGGCGGCCGGCCGCGAGCGATCGTGCGGAGGGCGGCCCGACGAGTGCGCCGACCGGTGCCGTCGAGGTGCGGGCGGTGCGGGGCGACCTCGCGGACGTCGGGCTGCCGGGGACGTTGCCGGCGGCGGATTTGGTGTGGGCGTCGCGCGTGGTGCATCACTTGCCGGACCAGCAGGGAGCCGTGGGGACCGTCGCGGCTGTCGCGAAGGCGGGCGGGCTGGTCGCGCTCGCGGAGGGTGGGCTCGATTTCCGTTGCCTGCCTTGGGACTTGGGCGTCGGCAGGCCCGGACTCGAGGACCGGCTGCTGGCCGCGCAGGCCGAGTGGTTCATCGGCATGCGCGAGGGCATCGAGGGTGCCGTCGCGATGCCCTACGGCTGGTCCGTCGCGCTGGAGCGCGCCGGGCTCACCGAAGTCGACTCCTTCGGCGCGCTCGTGCACCACCCCGCGCCGGGCCCCGCGATGCTCGCGGACTACGTCGTCCACCGCGTCGCCCGCATCCTCGAGTTCGGCGGCGAGCACCTCACCCCGGACGACCGCGAAACCCTCACCTCTCTCCTCGACCCCAACAGCCCCCACCACCTCGCCACCCGCCACGACCTCTACCTCACCGGCGCGAAGACCGTCCACTGTGGACGTCGCCCGTGACCGCCCCGGACCCCACCTGCTCCCGTTGCGGCCGCGCCCGCTCCGCGGAGCCCGACCCGCTCGCCGCCCTGTCCTGGGTCTCCACCAAGGACAACGGCCGCTCCCAATGGCTCTGCGCGACCTGCGCCCGCGACCACGTCCGCGACATCGAAGCCAAACTCCCCGACGAGTACTGGTGACCCGTCAGGCGACTCTCACCTTCCCTTCGCTGGTTGACAGGGCGACCGCCAACCGGATCAGTCGCGCGCTCCCTGCGCCCTCGCCTGGACTTTCCCGACCGGCTCGCCGCCGCGCACCCGAGGCACTCGACCCGCCACAGGCCGATCACTTCGGCTAGCAACCCAACGAGTCCGCAGCGCTCCGATCCGGCTGGGCACCGCGGGCGGTGCTGGGCCGACAGCTTCTCCGCCGCGAGCACAGGCCCTTTGACCCGCGCTCACGGCGGCCCACGCGACCGTCCGGTGCAGTTGCGCCGCGTCTCCAACTCGCATCGCGGGTGGAGCCGGGTTGGCAGGTTCGCTGCCGTGATCGCGGGCCGTTCGGCCCGCTGATCGGCTGCCGATCCGCACTGCTGTCTGGTGCGGTTGCACCGGTCACTCCGACTCGCATCGTGGGTGGGGGCGGGCTTGCTAGCTCGCCTTCGTGAGCACGTGCCGTACGGCCGACGGTCGCCTACGGGCCTCACTGCTGTTTGGTGCGGTTGCACCGCCACTCCAGCTCGCATCGCGGGTGGAGGCGGGTTGGCTAGCTCGCCTCCGCGAGCATGTGTGCCGTACGGCCCACGATCGCCTACCGGCCCTCACTGCTGTTTGGTGCGGTTGCACCGCGACTCCAGCTCGCATCGCGGGCGGAGGCGACCCGGCAGGTTCGCCTTCGTGAGCACGTGTCCTGCGACCCGTGATCGCCGCCGGCCTCAACCAGAGTCGGGTGCGGGTGGGGCGCTGCCCAACCCACATCGCGGATGGAACGGCTCAGTGCTTTCGCCGTCACGGTCTGCGCTCGCCAGCCCGTCTGGAGGCGTCCGGCGCCGCCGTTTCCCTGGACTTTCCAGGACGGTCGGCGGGCTGCGGTGGGCGGGCGGTGTTCGGGCGGCCCGCCCGGCGTTGCCGAGAGGCTCGGCACGGCCCTCGCTCCGTGTGAACCTCAGGCAATGACCGGACGGGCCAACCAGTCGACCAGCAGCCCGGCCGGGTGCTCACCCCGGCGTCATGCGGCGGTGTCCCGGCGGTGGAGCGCGCGGACCTTCGGGCGGGGTGTGCGGGCGGCCTGGGTGTAGGCGCGGACCAGTTCGTCCGTGACGTCGGCCGGGATGTCGTTGAGTTGGCGGGGTGTGCAGCGCACGAGGACGGTGCCGGTGGCGGTGAGCGCCAAGTGGCTGAAGTCGGTGGGGCCGGCGGCGGTGCGGTAGCGCCAGGCGAGGCCGACCTGGTCCCACCAGGCGTCGGCGATGCCGAGGCGGCGGCCGCGCAGGTCGCAGACCGTGACGTTCCACTGGGGGGACGGCAGGGGAGCGTCGCGGAGGAGGCGGAGGGCCTGGCCGTGGGTGAAGGTTTCACGGTCGTCCATCGCGCGCAGTACGGCGCGGACCGCCGATGAGCCGCGTTGATTGCCGGCGTCGAGTTCGGCCAGGAGTTCGGCGCGGTCGCACAGGCCCCAGAACAGCGGGAGCGTCGTCAGGCGTTCGACGGCCTTCGGGTCGACCGCGCGGCGCGCCAGGTCCAGGGCGGCGCGCGGGCCGCCGGCGTAGGGGAGACCGTCGATGATCACGGGTTCGGGCATGCGGGCGGTGCGGTAGGTCAGCACACCGGGTTCGGAGGCCGGGCGACGGTAGTGCGGCAGGAGCAGGTGGATCTCGTCCGTGAGCGGGTGGGCGACGCCGTGGGCGCGCAGCGCGTCGGTGCCCGTGATGATGGCGTCGGGGCCGTAGCGCGCGATGGTGGCGTGCAGCAGCTGTAATCGGGACGGCGGTTTGTCCTGGATCACGAACACGCCGGGGTATACGCGGCGCCACGGCCCGCCCGGTCGCGCCATCCTGGCGGCTCTTCGGTTCGAGATTCCGGCGCTGCGCAGTTTCTTGAGGTCGATCACGCCGACCGACGTGGAGTCACGGTGAGCCACGTCCCGGATGCTTGCGGTAGTCGTCATGATTCGAGGATGACCGCTCGGCCATCCGAGTGGAACCGGCTTCGCGGATCTGTGGATAACTCCGCGAATCAGGTCTGTGGCACCGCCGGACCTGTGGACAACTCAGCGAGCGAAACCTGGCTGCCACCGCTCCACGATGCCGCGCGCCGGGACCACCGCGTCGAGCTGGCAGAGGATGCCCGTGGACCCCGCGGTGACGCGGTGGATCATCAGGTACTCCGGCGGCAGGTTCAGCGACCGGCCGACGCGGAAGTCGCTGCCCCGGGTGTCGCCGACGCGCCCGGCCTGGCGTTGCATCCAGCGGCGCGTGAAGTGGAACGTCGGCGTGGCCAGCGGTTCCGTGAACGGCGCGAGGTACGCGAGCACCTCGTCGGCGGCCAGGTCGGAGTCGGTGCGGACGAAGCCGTTCTCGCGCAGGAGCCGCATGAGGTCGTCGGACTCGCCGTCGAGGGCCAGGCGCGTCATCTCGCCCAGGTGGCGCGGGATGCCGTTGGGCAGCTTCGCGACGCCGCCGAAGTCGAGCACGCACAGGCGGCCGTCGTCGGTGACCATGAAGTTGCCGGGGTGCGGGTCGGAGTGCAGCAGGTGCGCTCGCGCCGGCGACGAGTAGTGGAACTCCATCAGCAGCCGGCCCGCGAGGTTGCGCGTCTCCTGGTCGCCGCCGGCGATGACCTTGGACAACGGCGTGCCCGTGACCCACTCGGTCACCACGACCTTCGGCGCGCTCGCCACCACGCGCGGGATGAGGAACGCGGGATCGCCCTCGAACGCCTTCACGAACGCGCGCTGGTTGTCGGCCTCGTTGAGGTAGTCGAGCTCCTCGTCCATGCGGTCGGCGAGCTCCGCCATCAGCGGCTTCACGTCCGTGCCGGGCACGAACGCCTGGAACAGCCGGCTGAAGCGCTGCAACTGGCGCAGGTCGCTGCGCAGCGCCTCGTCGGCCCCCGGGTACTGGACCTTCACGGCGACCTCGCGCCCGTCGTGCCAGGTGGCGCGGTGGACCTGGCCGATGCTGGCCGACGCCGCCGGGACGTCGTCGAAGTGCTTGAACCGCCCCTCCCACGAACGGCCGAGCTGCTGCGCCAGGACCCGCCGCGTCTGTTGCGCCGACATCGGCGGCGCGGCGGACTGCAGCTTGGTCAGCGCTTCGCGGTACGGCTTGGCCATGTCGTCGGGCACCGCGGCCTCGAAGACGCTCAGGGCCTGGCCGAACTTCATCGCGCCGCCCTTGAGCGTCCCCAGCACCTCGAACAGCTGCTCCGCGGCCTTCGCCGACAGCGTCGCGCTCACCTGTTCCGCGCTCTGGCCCGCGAGGCGCTTGCCCCATCCGCCGACGGCCCGGCCGGCTATCCCGAGGGGAATGCTGGCGAGTTTCGCGGTGCGCGCCGCACCTCGGCGCGGCATTGCGGATTCGCGGTCTGCGGAGTCGGTCACCCTCCGATTCTGCCTTGGTGACCTTGGTGGCCGCAGCCTGCCAGGGGGTGTGGGCTACGTCTCCGGTGGCGCTTCGGGCGCTCCGCAATCGCAGTCCGGGTGCGGTTCCCAGTAGCGGTGGCGCAGGTGGCCTTCGAACGGATCGAGCTCCAGGGTGCTGTTCCACGTCGGCGGTGGCTCGGCACTCGGCGACAGCACGCGCAGCGCCTGCGCGACGGCCAGCGACGCGCACGCCTGGACGGACGCGAGATCGGGCCGCTGGTCGACGTCGACGAGCTGGGTCGCGACGCGGGGCCACGAGTCGTCGAGGTCGGTCTTGCTCAGGTCGCAGCAGCGCAGACATGTGCTTCGGCCCGGCACGACGAGCGGGCCGACGAGGATCGTGCCGTCGCGGACGCGGGCCGGCAGGTGGGTGACGCCGTCGTCGACCAGCTCCGCCACCAGCTCCGGGGCGGGCACGACGGCGTCCGTGAGCACCACGACGTCGGGCGAGCGCTGCAGATTGCGGGCGGTGCTCACCTCGGGCGCGACGCGGGCCAGCACGTTCTGGGTGGCTTTGCGCCGCGAAAGGCCCAGCTCGGCGGCGGTGAAGCCCGAACCGAGGTCGGCGTCGGTGACGACGCCGCCGGAGCGGACGTCGATGTGCCCGACCCCGGCGTTGGCCAGCAGCACGGCGACGGCCACGGCGATCCTGCCGTCGCCCCGGACGGCCACCAGGCTCTGGCGTCTTCGCTCGGTGAGCGCGGTCTGGTGGTGCCGGGCGCGCAGGGACCAGAAGCCCGTCTCGACGCGCTTGGAGGCGGGGCTGGGTGCTTCGGTGACCAGGCCCAGCGCGGTGAGCTGTTTGAGCAGAAGCCGCAGCTGGTCGCGGTGTTCGCTCTCGGCGAGCACCGCGTCGAGGCGGCGGCTGCCGTCGAGCCGGCGCACGAGCGCGACGACGCTCGGCGCCAGCCCGGTGGCCACCACGCCGTGGCGCGGGTCGAGGCCGATCTGGACTTCGTCGTTGCCGCGTTCGAGCACGTGGAGGCCCTGGAGCAGCGTCGGGTAGGCGGGGAGGAGGACGTTCGGCGGCGGAACTGTGGACAGGCTCATGATGATCAGCTTGACACCTCGGCGGCGGCCGATCGGCGCTCAGAGGTGAGTTATCCACAGGCAAGGCGAGTTGTGGACAACTCGGGGCTGTGACCTTTCGACGCTCCCAAGTTGTCGGTCGGTGGCCTTACCGTTGTCGGGTGGTCGAAGCACGGATGCCCTCACTGCGGGGCCGGGGCGGAACGAACCCCCCGTCGGACACTCCTGAACACAAGGTCGAGGTGCGGCGCAGCGCGCGCCGGCACCGGACGGTCACCGCGTACTGGAAAGACGACACCCTCGTGGTGCTCATCCCGGCACGGATGACCCGCGCGGAAGAGAGGCACTGGGTCGCGGAGATGGAGCGCAAGCTGCAGCGCACCGAACCGCGCAAACCCGCGTCGCCGAAGTCCTCCGACGACGCGCTGCTGGCACGCTGCGCCGTGCTGGCGGCGAAGTACGTCGATCCACGGGCGATACCCGCGAGCGTGCGCTGGGTGCCCCCCATGCGCACCCGCTGGGCCTCCTGCACGCCCGTCGACGCGACCATCCGCGTCAGCGACCGCCTGCGGCGCGTGCCTCAGTGGGTCCTGGACTACGTGCTGGTCCACGAGCTCGCCCACCTGCGCGAACCCGGGCACGACGCGGCGTTCTGGACGCTGGTCAACCGCTACCCGAAGACGGAACGCGCGATCGGGTACCTGGAGGGGCTGTCGGCGGCGGCTGGGTGGGGGATTTCGGAGGAGGAGGACGACTGAGCTGGTCTCTTGCCTGCCTGGGGTTGAAGGCGGTTTTGCTCGAGGTCAGGAAGCCACGGCCCGCGCATTCGCGCAGGTGGTGAGTCCGCGGCTTGGGGACAGGTCGGCGCGATTGCCGCGGAC
>NZ_JBEYSJ010000025.1:0-109427 GCF_040704195.1 Amycolatopsis sp. NPDC047767 | reverse complement strand
CGGACTGAGCCGGGCCCGTTCGTGGGCGGAGGCTGCGGCTCGCGCGTGAGGTGAAGGGGTCGCGAGGTCGCGCACGGCACGACTTGGCCGGCTCGCAGGAGGGGAAGCTGGGAGGCCGCCGGCTTGGGGACAGGTCGGCGCGATTGCCGCGGACTGAGCCGGGCCCGTTCGTGGGCGGAGGCTGCGGCTCGCGCGTGAGGTGAAGGGGTCGCGAGGTCGCGCACGGCACGACTTGGCCGGCTCGCGGGAGTGGGGCCTGGCCGCCCACCGGCTCGCGGCGGCTTCAACCAGCGGTCGTCTCGGTGCTGGACTGCCGGTGTGCCAGTGCCGAGCTTGGCGAGTTGGAACCGGTTCGCGGCGGCCTGGCTGTCCCTGGGGGATGAGCGATTCCAGGCCGAACGGCCCGTGCTCAAGGTCGGTGGCTGCCTTGGGTTGAAAGGTCGGCGCGCCGAATTGTTGAGAGCCCCGAAAGCAGCCGGTCCTCCGTCGCGAAGGCGGCGGAGGACCGGGCTGGACCAAAGGGGATCAGGAGGTCGGGTTGTCGCCCTTGTCCTGGTCCGAGGGGTCGGAGTCCGGCTTGGCATCCGAGGCGGAAGCCGCGTCAGAACCAGAGCCAGACTCAGCAGCCTCGCGTTTTTCCGTCTTCTCCAGCTCCGCGATCGGATCGAAGTCGTCGCCGAGGACTGGGGTGTCGCCGAGGCGGTCGGCGAAGTCCAGGGGCTCGTCGAGGTCCTCGGCGGTCGGCATGAGGTCCGGGTGGGACCAGAGGCTGTCGCGTTTGTCGGTGCCGTGGCGGTCGCCCACGAGTTTCCACAGGGAGGACGCGGCGCGCATGCGGCGCGGGCGCAGTTCGAGGCCCACGAGGGTCGCGAAGGTCTGCTCAGCGGGGCCGCCCGTGGCGCGGCGGCGGCGGAGCGTCTCGCGCAGCGCGTCGGCGCCCGGCAGGCGGTCGCCGATGGCTTCGGCGACCACGACGTCGACCCAGCCCTCGACCAGGGCGAGCAGGGTTTCGAGCCGCTTGAGCGCCGACTGCTGCTCGGGCGTGGTCTTCGGCTCCAGCAAGCCGGACGACATGGCCTCTTCGATGCTCGCCGGGTTCGACGGGTCGATCTGGCCGGCCAGCGACTCCAGCGCGGACGTGTCGACCGTGATCCCGCGGGCGAACTCCTCCACGGTCGCCAGCAGCCGCTGCCGCAGCCACGGCACGTGCGCGAACAGGCGCTGGTGCGCGGCCTCGCGCGCGGCGAGGAACACGAGCACCTCGCTGCTGGGGACCTCGAGCCCCTCGGTGAACTTCTCGATGTTCGCGGGCAGCAGCGCCGACGTGTTGGGCGGGCCCAGCGGCAGGCCGACCTCCGTGGACGTCAGCACCTCCTGGGCCAGCTGCGCGAGCGCGTTGCCGAGCTGGGAGCCGAAGGCCATCCCGCCCATCTGCCCCATCATGGACAGCAGCGGCCCGGCGGCCTGCTTGGCCTCCTCGGGCAGCGCCTGCATCCACGCGCCGGAAACCTGCTGCGCGACCGGGTCGCAGAGCCGCTGCCACGTGGGCAGCGTCTTCTCTACCCACGTGCGCGCGGACCACGCGACCGTGGTGTTCGCGCCCGCGGGCAGGATCGTCGCCGCGTCGAGCCACAGCTCCGCCAGGTGCGCGGCGTCGCGCACGGCGGTGGACGAGTCGCCGGTGGACGACGCGAAGCCGATCTTGCCGTCGTCGCTGCCGCTGAGGTTCTGGAGCGCGATCTGCTTCGCCAGGTCGTAGTTCACCGGCCCGCTCGACGAGCCGGCCTGGCTGAGCATCTGGCCCAGCTGGCTCAGCATCTGCCCGAGCTGGTTGAACGCCTCTGCGCCGGACGGCTGCTCCGAGGGGTCACCGTCGCCTCGTCTGTCGGGATCGGGCGGTCCGAAACCGAACGGGGGTTTGCTCATACGTCCACCGTACGCGGGTAGGGCCTCTCCCAGCGCGTCAACCATGGCCTTCACCGGGAAGCGAACACGGTCACCGTACGCTGTCGCTCGTGACCAAACCCGACGAGGAGACCGCGACCGCGAACAGCCGGACCGAGCCGTCGAGGGAACCGGTGCGCGACGAGCGCCGCCTGACGCGCCGCGGCTGGACCCTGCTGGTCAGCGGCGCGCTGTTCCTGGTGTTCGTCGTAGCCGGTTTCCTGGTCCAGGTGCCGTACGTGGCCATCAGTCCGGGCCCGACGTACGACACGCTCGGTCGCGACGCCGCGGGCAACGAGGTCGTCCAGGTCAAGGGCCACGAGACGTACCAGACCAACGGCGAGCTGCGCATGACCACCGTGTCGCTCAACGACGGGATCAACCTCTTCACCGCGCTCGGCCTCTGGGCCAGCGGCCGCTACGCGCTCGCGCCGCGCGAGGAGTACTACCGCCCCGGCGAGACCAACGAGCAGGTCAAGCAGGAGAACATCCAGCAGCTTCAGGACTCCCAGACCAACGCCCAGGTCGCCGCCCTGCGCCACCTCGGCTACCCCGTGGAGGTGCTCGCCAAGGAGATCGTGTCCGGCAGCCCCGCCGACCACGTGCTCGCGCCCGGCGACAAGCTGGTCACCGTCAACGGCACGAAGGTCACCGAAGCCGCCGACGTCGCCAAGGCCCTCACCAACACCAAGCCCGGCCAGACCGTGCAGATCACCTTCCAGGCCGACGGCCAGCCCGAACGCACCGTGCCGATCACGCTCGCGAAGCGCGACGACCGCACGCAGGGCTTCATGGGCCTCACCGCCGTCGACCACGCGACCGCGCCGTTCAACGTCAACATCTCGCTGCAGGACGTCGGCGGTCCCTCGGCCGGCCTGATGTTCACGCTGGCGATCATCGACCGCCTCACCCCGCCCGGGAAGCCGGACAGCAACCTCGCGAACGGCCGGCACATCGCGGGCACCGGCGAGATCACCGAGACGGGCGAGGTCGGCCCGATCGGCGGCATCTCGTTCAAGGTCGTGGGCGCGCGCGAGGCCGGCGCCACCGACTTCCTCGTGCCGGAGCACAACTGCGCCGAGGCGAAGTCGGCCGTGCCGGACGGGCTCAACCTGATCAAGGTGTCCACTCTGGACGACGCGCTCACCCAGCTCCAGAACCTCAAGGCCGGCCGGCCCACGGCGCACTGCTGAGGAAGAAAGAAGTGCCAGCACCCGTCCTGACCCGGAGGCCCCCACGCGGAGGCCCCCGGCTCGACGGGGCTCAGGGCAGGATTCAGGGCAGGAAAGTCGTCTTCAACGCGTCGAGCAGGTTCGGCGCGAGGTCGGGGCTCTCCACGATCTCGTCGACGGCGTCCACTTCGGTCGAAGAAGCGTCGGGCCGCGTCCCGCGCAGCCGCATCACGCAGGCGACGTCGCCCTCACGCAGCACCGCCGCCACGAGCCGCGCCTCCGTGCGCCGCGGGTGGTCGGCGGCCGCGCGGCGCAGGCGCTCGGCGTCGGCCTCCGCGACGCCTTCGAGCTCCGCCTCGACGTCGGGCGGCAGCACGATGATCTCCTGCGCGAGCGCGCAGCCCACCACGATCTCGGGCCACGCGATCCGGCCGAGCGACTCGGCGAGGTCACCTTCCGGCAACGCTTCTTGCGCGACGGGCGTCAGCGGGTTCGCGCGGTCGAGCTGGCCCGCCAGCTCGGGCTGCTCGTCGAGCAGTGCCGCGGTGGGCACCAGCGCGAACAGCTGCGGCGGCTGGTCCCAGCCCCCGGACGCGACGAACTCTTCGACTTCCCGGGCCAGGCCGGCGACGGGGTTGGCGGCGGGCGGCTCACTCGGCTGCATGGCGACATCGTCGCAGGCCGGTCCCCGCGCCGTCGTGCGACGTCCGATTCGGGCGGTCCCGGGAACTCGGGAACCCATCCGTAGAGTTAGACCGTCAGGGGACGCAGCTGTCCCCGCGAACGTGTTCACGAAGACAGGAGCGTTGCCGTGGCGACTCGGCCCCCCGTGAGCCTGAAGCTGTCCCGCCGCAGCCGGATCCTCCTCATCATCGCCGCGGTGATCGTGCTGGCGCTGCTGCTGGGTGTCAGGCTGCTGGACACCTACGTCGACTGGCTGTGGTTCGGCGAGGTGCACGCGCGCTCAGTGTTCACCACGGAAATCCTCACGCGGATAGTCCTCTTCGTGGCCGTCGGGTTGCTCGTGGGCGGTTCGCTCGCGATCAGCCTCACCATCGCCTACCGCACGCGTCCGGTGTTCGTGCCCGTCTCGGGCAGCGACGACCCGCTCTCGCGCTACCGCTCGATGATCGTGAGCCGCATCCGGCTGTTCGGGATCGGCATCCCGCTGATCACGGGTCTCATCGCCGGCGCGTCCGCGATGGGCGACTGGCAGACGATCCAGCTGTTCCTCAACGGCACGTCGTTCGGCCAGAAAGACCCGCAGTTCGGGCTCGACATCGGCTTCTACGCGTTCACCCTGCCGTTCGTGAACTGGCTGCTCGGCTGGCTGTTCGTCACGGTCGTGATCTCGTTCTTCGGCGCGCTGATCGCCCACTACATCTTCGGCGGCATCCGCCTCGCCGGCCGCGGCGGCCAGCTGGCGGGCCCGACGCGTGCGCAGCTCGCCATCACCGTCGGCCTCTTCGTGCTGCTGAAGGCGGTCGAGTACTTCTTCGACCGGTACAACCTGCTTCTGTCCGATCGCGACATGCCGCTGTTCAACGGCGCCACCTACACCGACCTCAACGCGGTGCTGCCGGCGAAGCTGATCCTGTTGTGCATCTCGGTGATCTGCGCGATCGCGTTCTTCGCCGGAGCGTTCCTGCGCAACCTGCAGCTGCCGGCGATCGCGCTCGTGCTGCTGATCCTGTCGGGCGTTCTGGTGGGCGTCGCGTGGCCCGCGATCCTCGACCAGTTCTCGGTGAAGCCGAACGCGAACGACAAGGAAGCCACGTCGATCCAGCGCAACATGGACGCGACGCGCGCGGCGTTCGGGCTGCAGAACGTGAAGTACGAGGACTACCAAGGCAGCAACCAGGCGAGCCAGGACCAGGTGAAGGCCGACTCGGGCACCGTGTCCAACATCCGGCTGCTCGACCCGAACGTGCTGTCCGCCACCTACACCCAGCTCGCCGGTGGTCAGAACTACTACGGCTTCCCGGAGAAGCTCGACATCGACCGCTACACCGTCGGCGGCTCCACGCAGGACTACATCGTGGCCGCCAAGGAGATCAAGACCGACGGGCTCACGGGCAACCAGACCAACTGGATCACCAAGCACCTCGTCTACACCCACGGCAACGGTTTCGTCGCCGCGCCGGCCAACACGATCAACCGCGCCGTCACGGACGTGTCCGACACGAGCAGCGCCGGCTACCCGCTCATCGGCACCAGCGACACGAAGAACCCCACCGGCGCCGGCTCGGTCGGCGGCAAGCCCGGCATCAAGGTCGACCAGCCGCGCATCTACTACGGCGAGCTGGCCGACCAGAACGACTACGCGATCGTCGGCGGCACCCCCGGCAAAGCCCCGGGCGAGTCCGACTCCCCGGACCAGAAGAACTACTACTACAACGGCACCGGCGGCGTTCCGCTCGACAACTGGTTCAATCGGCTCGCCTTCGCGGCCAACTACGGCGAGCGCAACATCCTCTTCTCCGACGCCATCGGCGACGGCTCGAAGATCATGTACAACCGCACCCCGCGCGACCGCGTCAGCAAGGTCGCGCCGTGGCTGACGCTCGACGGGGACCCGTACCCGGCGGTCGTCAACGGCAAGATCGTGTGGATCGTCGACGGGTACACCACGCTCAACAACTACCCGTACTCCCAGCAGACCCAGCTCGGCGATGCCACCAACGACTCGCTCAACGGCGTCACGCGCCAGGCCAACAACTCGATCAACTACATCCGCAACTCGGTGAAGGCGACCGTCGACGCGTTCGACGGCACGGTCACCCTGTACTCGATCGACGACAAGGAACCCGTGCTCGACGCGTGGGAGAAGGTGTTCCCGGGCCTCGTGAAGCCGAGCGCCGAGATCCCGCCGGACCTGCGCGCGCACTTCCGTTACCCCGAAGATCTCTTCAAGGTCCAGCGTGAGCTGCTCGCCCGGTACCACGTGGACAACCCGCAGCAGTTCTACGCGCAGCAGTCGTTCTGGAGCGTCCCGCAGGACCCGACGGAAGACGGCAGCGCGACCACAGCGGCGGCGAACGTCGCGAACCAACCGGGTTACTACGTCCTCGCCGACGCGGCGGGCGAAGGCACGCCGACGTTCCAGCTGACGAGCGGGCTCACCGGTCTGCAGCGGCAGTACCTCGCGTCGTGGATGTCGGTGTCGTCCGATCCCCAGGACTACGGAACGATCCGCGTGCTCCGACTACCCACGGTCACCGGCGCGAACCAAGTCGACGGGCCGGTGCAGGTGCAGAACAAGTTCCAAAGTGATCCACAGGTCGCTTCGGACCGGACACTGCTCAACAACCCCAACGTGATCCCCATCTACGGCAACATGATCACGCTGCCGGTCGCCAACGGGTTCCTCTACGTCGAACCGGTGTACATCAGACAGCGCAACCAGCTGAGCTACCCGCAGCTGGCCCGCGTGCTGGTGTCGTTCGGCTCGAAGGTCGGCTACGCGCCGACGTTGAACGAGGCACTGGACCAGGTGTTCGGCAAGGGCACCGGCGCGGCGGCGACCACGCCGGTCGAAGGGGCACCACCGTCCTCGTCGACCCCGCCGAACTCACCGTCGACACCCACGTCACCGACCACGCCGACCACCCCGCCGGCCAACTCGGGCGGCTCGAACCCGGCCCTCGACAAGGCGGTGACCGACATCCAGTCGGCACTGGGGAGGCTGAAGGCCGCCCAGCAGTCGGGCAACTTCGCCGACCAAGGCGCGGCACTCCAGGCCCTCGACACCGCGGCGAAGGCCTACGAAAACGCCAAAAACGCCACCCCGCCCTCCGGCAGCGGCGCCCCGCAGCAACCCGGCGGGTGACCTCGCGCACGGTAGTGGCACCTGCTTTGCACCTGGCCGAAACCCAGGCGTAAGGTAGGTGTCACGACGCGGGGTGGAGCAGCTCGGTAGCTCGCTGGGCTCATAACCCAGAGGTCGCAGGTTCAAATCCTGTCCCCGCTACAACGGTAGGAGGCCCGTGCTTGCGGATTGCGCAAGCCGGGCCTCTTTCGCATGTTCTTCAGGGGTCGGACCCCCGGGCCCCCGCCAGGGAGGGCTTCGCCCCCCTGGACCCCCCAGGTGAGTTGCGTTGGGTGGGGAGGTGGCCGTTGGTGAGGGGGCTGTGCGCCTTCGGATTCCCGGTGAGTCGTTCGGCGTGATCGGTGGGTGGCGCGGCGGTTCTTGGGCTCATCGGCGAGGTGGCTTAGGGATGTTGGGGGTTTGTAGCTCGCTCGAGAGAACGTTGTGCTCCCCCGCACGTCGCGATGCACCGACCCGTCGGTACGGCCTCTCCTTAGTCGCTGGAACTACGTCCTTCGCCCGGGCAACCCACCAGGCGCTTTCTGCGCCGCGATCCTTTGGCGGGGGCCGGGTTCTCGGCTTTCCTCGCGTCGTCGGTCCGGGCCCTTGCGGGGAGCGAGGGGCGGTGTGGCGGGCGGAATAGGGTGCGGGGATGGGTGAAGGTGTGGGGTCGGTGGGGCTGGGGTTGGGGGAGTTGGTCGGGGCGGCGAGGGGGGCCGATCCGTATGGGGCGTATGGGGAATGGCGGCGGAGGGCGCCGGTGGTGCGGGTGGGGGACGGGGTTGTGGTGGTGCTCGGGTTCGGGGAGGCCGAGCGCGTGGTGACGGGGGCGGAGTTCGGGCACCCGGAGCCCGAGGTGGTGGGCGGTGGGGACGCGGATCTGCCGGTGGACGGGGACGGGCGGGTGGTGCGGGCGTTCGCGTTCTTGAATCCGCCGGATCACACGCGGTTGCGCGGGTTGGTGGGAAAGGCGTTCACGGCGCGGACGGTGGAGGCGCTGGTGCCGCGCGTGGAGGAGTTGGTGGGGGAGTTCGTCGGGCGGGTGGTGGCGGCCGGCGAGGGCGATCTGATGGCGGAGCTGGCGGTGCCGTTGCCGGTGACGGTGATCGCGGAGCTGCTGGGGGTGCCGGTCGGGGACCGGGAGCGGTTCGGGGCGTGGTCGGGGGCGATGGCGCGGGCGGCGGAGCCCGGCTTCCTGTTGGCGCCCGGGGTTGCGGAGGCGGCGGCCGGGGCGCGGCGGGAGTTCGTGGGGTACTTCAGGGAGCTGGCGGCTGAGCGGCGAAGGGCTCCGGGCGACGATCTGTTGTCGGCGCTCGTTGCCGTGGCGGATGAGGGGGAACGGCTCAGTGAGGGGGAGTTGCTGGTCACGTTGACGTTGTTACTCGTGGCAGGGCACGAGACGACGACGAACTTGATCGGCAACGGGGTGTTGGCGTTGCTGCGGAACCCTGAGCAGTACCGGGCTTTGGCGCGTGACGCGGCGTTGGCCGAGGGGGCCGTCGAGGAGGTTCTGCGGTACGACTCGCCGATCCAGCTGACGACGCGGACGGTCCTGACCGACACGACGCTGGGCGGCGTCGAGCTCGCCGCGGGCACGACGGTGCTGGTGTTGGTCGGCGCGGCGAACCGCGATCCGCGGGTGTTCGACGAGCCGGACCGGTTCGACATCACCCGCGCGCCGGGCCGGCACCTGGCCTTCGGACGCGGGATCCACTTCTGCCTGGGCGCTCCCCTGGCGCGACTGCAGGGGCGCACGGTGTTGCGGGAGCTCGCGCGCCGGGCGCCGGAGCTGCGGCCGACGGGGGAGCCGGAGTGGGCGGAGACGGTGACACTGCGCGGGCTGCGGACGTTGCCGGTCGTCGTGAGGTGACGGGCGGCCAGGAGGCGGGGCGTCGGGGCGGGTGAGGGTGGCGGCAACGTAGCTGCTCGTGCAGATGGGGTTGCGGGAGTTGGCGAGCCTCGGCTGGTCGGGGAGCCGGAGTGGGCGAAGACGATGACGTTGCGCGGGCTGCGGACGTTATCGGTCGTGGTCAGGTGACCCGCGGCCAGGCGGAAGGGTCGCCGGGGCGGGCGAGGACGGGGCGACCTAGCCGCTCGCGTGGATGGTGTTGCGGGAGCTCGCGAGCTTCGCCCCGTCTGTGGTTGGCGGCGGGTCGTCGCGCGGGCGGTGACGTTGCGCGGCCTGCGAAGTCTGCCGAGCCGTCAGGTGAAAGGCAGCCGAGCGGCGGGTCGTCGGGGCGGGCGAGGATGGCAACGACGTAGCCGCTTGCGCCGATGGTGTTGCGGGAGCTCGCGAGTCGGGGCGCCGGAGCTGCGGCTGGCCGGCGAACCAGCGTGGGCGGGGACGGTGATCACGCGAAGTCTGCCGGGGCCGTCAGGTGAAGGGCAGCCGGGCGGCGGGGTCGTCGGCGGGCGAGGACGGCGGCGAAGGTGCCGCTCGCGCGGGTTGCGGGAGTTGGCGAGCCGGGGTGCCGGAGCTGTGGTTGGCCGGGGAGCCGGAGTGGGCGGAGACGGTGAACGTGCGAAGTCTGCCGGGGGCCGTCAGGTGAGGGGCAGCCAGGCGAAGTAGCCGTCGGGGCGGATCAGGGCGGCGGGGGCGAACGGCAGGGCCGGGAGGTCCGTTGTGGACAGTGGGCCCGGAACGCGCGGCAGGGCCGACAGATCGGCGCCCGGGGTGGTGAGCAGGACGTGGTGGCCCGTGTGGAAGAGGGTGCTGGCCCAGGAGCCGTCGGGGAGGCGGAAGTCGGGGAGGCGGGTGCCGGTGAGGGGGTGGGTGTCCGTGGGCGCGGGGTAGCGGACGGCGAGGCCGGAGACCAGGCCGGACAGGTGGTGGGACACGTCGGGCAGGTCGGCGAGCGTGGTGAAGAGCGCGCGCAAAGCGCGGCTGGAACGGCTTTGCGGGATGAGGCCGTTCTGGGCGGCGACGTTGTCGAGCACGGCGGCGCCGACGGCGCGGCGTTCGGTTTCATACGTGTCGAGCACGTCGGTGAAGCCGTTGAGGGCCGCGGCGAGCTTCCAGCCCAGGTTGGCGGCGTCCTGGACGCCCAGGTTGAGGCCCTGGCCGCCGGCGGGGAAGTGGATGTGGGCGGCGTCGCCGGCCAGCAGAACGCGGCCGACTCGATACTGTGCCGCCAGGCGGGACGCGTCGGAGAAGCGGGACAGCCAGCGGATTTCCTTGATCACCGCCGGGCCGTAGGTCGCGGCGAAGGCCGTGTGGACCTCGGCCTCGGTGACCGGTGAGCCGAACGTCGCGGGTCGCTGCGCGCGGTCGCCGAAGGTCAGGCGGTACAGGAGCGGCTCGGAGAGCGGGATGAGGCCGCAGAAGCCCGTCGCGCCGGCGGACTGGACCATTCCGCGCATCGACGTCCACGTGCCGGTGGCGCGGTCGGGGATCCGATCTACGACGACATCGGCCACCACGCCGTAGCCGGCGCCGTCCTCGCCTTCGAAGGGCACGTCCAGCAGCTTGCGCACGGTGCTGCGGCCGCCGTCGCAGCCGACCAGGTAGCGGCAGCTCAGGACGAGCTCCGGCGTGACCACGCGGACGCCCGCCGCGTCCTGCGACAGCCCCACCAGCTCGTGCCCGCGCAGCACCTTGCCGCCGAGCTCCGCGAAGCGCTCTTCCAGCAGCTCCTCGACCTGCGCCTGCGGGATGCCCAGCTGGTAGGGGCGCCGCGTGTCCCACCCGGCGTAGCTGATCGGGACGGCCGCGAAGTGTCCCTCCTGGACGGTGGCGAACGCGCGTTCCTCCGCTCTCGGCAGCAGTCCGCGCAGGTCCAGCACCTCGGCCGTGCGCGGCTGCAGGTTCAGCGCCTTCGACAGGCCGATGCGCTCGGGCAGCCGCTCGATCACCACGGCGTCGACGCCGGCCAGGCGCAGCTCGGCCGCCAGCATCAGGCCCGTCGGCCCGGCTCCGGCGACGACGACGTCGGCGTGCAGCTCGTTCATGAGCACTCCTTAACGTTGTTAAATTGACCCGTCGCCAGGGTGCCCTTAACATCGTTAAATTGTCAAGGAGGTAACCCGTGGCCCTGACCAGGCGGGACATTGCGCGTTCCGGACTGCGCCTGCTCAACGAGGTGGGCCTCAACGGGCTGACGCTGCGCCTGATCGCCGGCGACCTCGGCGTGAAGGCGCCGGCGCTCTACTGGCACGTCAAGAACAAGCAGGAACTGCTCGACGAGATGGCCACGCAGATGCTCGCCGACGCCGCGGGCGAGCGCGTGCCGCCGGACGGGCTCGACGAATGGCAGCGCCTGGAGCACCAGGCCAGGAGCCTGCACGACACACTGCTGGCCTACCGCGACGGCGCGAAGGTCTTCTCCGGCACGTTCCTCACGGATGCGAGCCTGATCGGGCCACCGCCGCTGCAGGAGCGGAGCGACCCGGTGCGCGCCGCCCGGGCGCACTTCGCCGTTTACAGCTTCGTGATCGGCTTCACCATCGAAGAGCAGGCCGTGTATCCGGTGCGTGGTCAACGCGACGAGCGCTACGGGCCGGAAGACGCGGGTGCGGCCGTGCTGGCCGACCCCGAAGCCGGATTTTCCGACGGGCTGGCCATCGTGCTCGCCGGCGCCCGCCAGTGGCTCGACGGGTCATCGTCGCAGGTCGAGGCACCACAAAGGCCTTAAGTGGGGGTGGGTGAAAACGCGTTGAACCCCCGTGTAATCTTATAAACACAACGACGCGGGGTGGAGCAGCTCGGTAGCTCGCTGGGCTCATAACCCAGAGGTCGCAGGTTCAAATCCTGTCCCCGCTACTGTCGAAAAGCCCGGTTTGCGCACAGCGCAGGCCGGGCTTTTTCGTGTCCTGACCTGCTGGTTCGCTCGGGTGGTGGTTGCGCTCGCAGCCCTTGGTCGTTTTGCGCCGGAAGAAGCGCCCCCGCGGTTGCGGAGCGTGTCCAGGTCCACAGTGGACCTGCTTCCGGATTGGGCCGAACGAGGGGATAACACTAGCCACAATGGACAGATCCCGAGGCCACTGTGGACATACCGCCGAAGAAGTGGGAACGTAGAGGTGTGTCCGAATTGAATGCAACAGCCGCCGCTCTGCTCGGTCTCCTCCACGACGGTCCCGCCACGGGCGGGCAGCTGGTCGCGGGAGCCGACGAGCGCTTCGGCGCCTTCTTCAGTGTCACCCGCAGCCAGGTCTACCGCGAGCTCCCGGCGTTGTCCAAGGAGGGCCTCGTCCGGCTGGGCAAGCAGGGTCCGCGCTCGAGCCAGCAGTACGTGCTCACCGCGGCCGGCAAGAAGGCCTTCAAGACGTGGCTCACGTCCGAGGCCGGTCCCGACCACCTGCGCAGCCCGCTCATCCTGCGGCTCGTGCACGCCGGTTCGCTCACGGCGAAGCAGCGCACCGCTCTGCTCGAGACCGCTCGCGGCACCTACCAGGTGCAGCTCGACGAGGCCAAGGCGGCCACCAAGGCGGCCGACGGCCCCTACGCCAAGGCCGTCGCCGAGTTCGCTCAGGCGCAGGCCAAGGCCGCCCTGAAGCTGCTCGACGCCATCCCGTCGGCCTGACCCACGCCACAGCCCACGACCGGTTCGCAACCGGTCGTGGGTTTTGCCGTAACCTTGGTAAACGTGAGTGATGAGTTCGATGCGGCCCTCAAGGACCTGACCGGCAAGCTGACGCAGATCGAGTCGGTGATGGACCTCGATGCGCTGCGTGCGCAGGTCGCGGAGCTCGAGCAGCAGGCCTCCAGCCCCACCCTCTGGGACAACCCGGAGGAGGCGCAGAAGGTCACCAGCCAGCTCTCGCACCGCCAGAGCGAGCTGCGCCGCGTGTCCGACCTGCGATCGCGCCTCGACGACCTGGGCGTGCTCTACGAGCTGGCCGAGGCCGAGGGCGACGCCGGCAGCATGCAGGAGGCGGAGGGCGACCTCACCGACCTCGGCAAGGACGTCGACGCGCTCGAGGTCCGCACGCTGCTGTCCGGTGAGTACGACGACCGCAACGCCGTCGTCACGATCCGCGCGGAAGCCGGCGGCGTCGACGCGGCCGACTGGGCCGAGATGCTGCTGCGCATGTACCTGCGCTGGGCCGAGCGCCACGGCTACCCGACCGACGTCTACGACATCTCCTACGCCGAAGAGGCGGGCATCAAGTCGGCGACGTTCAAGGTGAGCGCCCCCTACGTCTACGGCACCCTCTCGGTCGAGCAGGGCACCCACCGCCTGGTGCGGATCTCGCCGTTCGACAACCAGAGCCGCCGCCAGACGTCCTTCGCCCACGTCGAGGTGCTGCCGGAGGTCGAGGAGGTCGACCACGTCGACATCGCGGAGAAGGACATCCGCGTCGACGTGTACCGCTCGTCAGGCCCCGGTGGACAGAGCGTGAACACCACCGACTCCGCGGTGCGGATCACGCACCTGCCGACCGGCATCGTCGTCTCCTGCCAGAACGAGAAGTCGCAGCTGCAGAACAAGGCCGCGGCGCTGAAGGTCCTGCAGGCCCGCCTGATGCTGCGCAAGAAGGAAGAGGAGCGGGCCGAAATGGACGCCCTCAAGGACGGCGGCTCCAGCTGGGGCAACCAGATGCGCTCCTACGTGCTGCACCCGTACCAGATGGTCAAGGACCTGCGCACCGACTTCGAGGTCGGCAACCCGAGCGCCGTGCTCGACGGCGAGATCGACGGCTTCCTCGAGGCCGGCATCCGCTGGCGCAAGCAGGCCGCGGTCGCGTAACCGCGCGGCTACCTCCGAGTCCGGCTGAGTCCACAGTCGCCTGATCCATCGACAGGCGGCCGGATCCACTGTCGACACCCGGAACCGATTCCGGGGCAAGGGACTTCCGCTACCGTCCGGCGCGGCAAAAGCCACGCTTGGCGACGGCTGAGGTCCCTTGCTCGTTTAGGGGGCACGGGCAACCCGGGCTTAACGAGGCCCATGGGTAGTATGCCGAACCGTGATCCGGCTCGAAGAGGTTTCCAAGGTCTACAAGACCTCGACCCGTCCTGCCCTCGAACGGGTGTCGGTCGAGATCGACAAGGGTGAGTTCGTCTTCCTCATCGGCCCTTCGGGTTCCGGGAAGTCGACGTTCCTGCGTCTGCTGCTGCGCGAAGAGGTCCCGAGCAAGGGCCGCGTGATGGTGTCCAACTTCGACGTCGCCAAGCTCGCGCGGCGCAGGGTCCCCCGCCTGCGCCAGACGATCGGCTGCGTCTTCCAGGACTTCCGCCTGCTGGCCAACAAGACGGTGGCCGAGAACGTCGCGTTCGCGCTCGAGGTGATCGGCAAGCCGCGGCTGACCATCAAGAAGGTCGTGCCGGAGGTGCTGGAGCTCGTGGGCCTGGAAGGCAAGGCCGACCGCCTGCCCAACGAGCTCTCCGGTGGCGAGCAGCAGCGCGTGGCGATCGCGCGCGCGTTCGTGAACCGGCCGCTGGTGCTGCTGGCCGACGAACCGACCGGGAACCTGGACCCCGACACGAGCCAGGACATCATGCTGCTGCTGGAGCGCATCAACCGCACGGGCACGACCGTGCTGATGGCCACCCACGACCACTCCATCGTGGACTCGATGCGGCGCCGGGTCGTCGAGCTGCAGCTCGGCCGCGTGATCCGCGACGACGCCCGCGGGGTGTACGGCATCGGTCGCTGAGCGACCCGCCGCCCGCCTTCCCCGACAGCCCCGACCCAACAAGGGACAGACACCTGCGATGCGTGCCAGTTTCGTCTTCAGCGAGGTCCTCACCGGTTTGCGCCGGAACGTCACGATGACCATCGCGATGATCCTCACCACGGCGGTCTCCCTCGCCATGCTCGGCGGTGGCCTCCTGGCCGTGCGGACGATCGACAAGATGAAGGCGAACTTCCTCGCCGAGGTCGAGGTGCAGGTCAGCCTCGTCGAGGACATCAGCGCCAACGACAAGAACTGCTCGCAGCCGCTGTGCAGCGGCCTGCGTGAGTCGCTGCAGAACAACCCGGGCGTCGAGTCCGTGGTGTACGAGAACCGCGACCAGGCCTACGAGCGGTTCAAGAAGATCTTCGCGAGCCAGCCCGAGCTGCTGGAGCTCACCGGCCCGGAGGCGCTGCCGGCGTCGCTGCAGGTCAAGCTGAAGGACCCGGACCGCAGCGCCGCCATCATCGCCGAGTACTCGGGCAAGCCCGGCGTGCGCAAGGTCGACGACCAGAAGAAGTTCCTCGACCGCGTGTTCAACGTGTTCAACGGCATCCGCAACATCGCGTTCGGCATCGCGCTCATCATGGCCATCGCGGCGCTGCTGCTGATCGCGAACACCATCCAGGTGTCGGCGTTCACGCGGCGCACGGAGGTCGGCATCATGCGGCTCGTGGGCGCCACCCGCTGGTACACACAGCTACCGTTCCTCCTGGAGGCGGTGGTCGCCGGCGTGGTCGGTGCCGTGCTCGGCATCCTGTTCCTGCTGGCTGCCAAGCTCACGTTCCTCGACTCGGTGCTGACGGGTGAGGTCTTCCCGCAGATCACCACGCTGGAGCTGCTGTTCCCCGTGGCGCCGATCCTGCTGGCCGTGTCGGTCGTGATCTCGGCGATCACCGGCTACGTCACGCTCCGCCTGTACGTTCGCCACTAGCTTCGCCCCGACGCCGCGTGGGCAGGATTTCGGTCCTGCCCACGCGGCGTTGTCGTTTTCGGCGCACGGGCCGTTGTGCACGTGGTGATCGTGGAGCCGGGCGCGTTCCGGACGGCGTTCACCGAGCCGGGGGTGTTGCTGTTCTGCGCGGTCGGCGAGGTCTACCGCGAGCAGCTCGAACCGGTCCGAGCCGCGCCGCGCTGGCGGCCGCCGACGGCGTGCAGCCGGGCGACCCGGCCAAGGCGGCCGAGGCGATCGTCACGGCGCGGGCCTTCCCCGGCCCGCACCCGCCGCCGACGAGCCCGGCACGCCGGATCGGTGGCTCAGCGCGGTGTCCTGACCAGGGGAGCAGCACGGGGAAACCCTGTCGGCTCCCGCGGGGAAAACCACGTAGAGTTGACATCATGCCCAAGGAACGTGGACAGAAGGTCATCGCGTCGAACCGCAAGGCTCGGCACGACTACTCCATCCTGGACACCTACGAAGCGGGACTGGTGCTGCAGGGCACGGAGGTGAAGAGCCTTCGGGAGGGCAAGGCCTCGCTGGTCGACGCGTTCGCGACCGTCGACGACGGTGAGGTGTGGCTGCGCAACGTGCACATCCCGGAGTACACGCAGGGCACCTGGACCAACCACATGCCGCGGCGCACGCGCAAGCTGCTGCTGCACCGCAGTGAGATCGAGAAGCTGATCGGCAAGACGAAGGAGAGCGGCCTGTCGCTCGTACCGCTGTCGATGTACTTCAAAGACGGCAAGGTCAAGGTCGAGATCGCCCTGGCCAAGGGCAAGAAGGCCTACGACAAGCGCCAGACGCTGGCCAAACGCGATGCCGAACGCGACATCAGCAAGGCCATGGGCCGCGCGCTGAAGGGCCGGTTCACGGAGTGACGCTCGGTCCCGCCTCGGACGCCGACGTCGCTCGGTGGACCGCTGCCCTCGGCCTCGACGGGCTCGTCGACATCCACGTGCACTTCCTGCCGAAGTCCGTTATGGACAAGGTCTGGGCCTACTTCGACCAGGCGCAGACACACTACGGCACCGAATGGCCGGTGCACTACCGGACCACGGAGCAAGAGCGCGTGCAGACGCTGCGCGAGCTAGGCGTGAAGCAGTTCGCGCCGCTGGTGTACCCGCACAAGCCGGGCATGGCGGAGTGGCTCACCTCGTGGGTGCTGGAGTTCGCCGAGCAGGTGCCCGAAGCGGTGCCCACGGGGACCTTCTACCCCGAGCCGGCCGCCGCGTCCTCAGTGGACGCCACCCTGCGGGCCGGTGCGCGGTGCTTCAAGGCCCACGTGCAGGTCGGCGCGTACGACCCGCGGGACGACCTGCTGAAGCCGGTGTGGGGTTCGCTGGCCGACGCGGGCGTGCCCGTGGTCGTCCACTGTGGACACGGGCCGCTGCGCGGCGACTTCACGGGCCTGAACGTGTTCGCCGAGGTCCTCGAACGGCACCCGAACCTCACGGCCGTGCTGGCCCACGCGGCGATGCCCGAGTTCACCAGCGCGTTCGAGCTGATGGCCCGCTTCCCGCGCGTGCACATCGACACGACCATGGTCGGCGTGCCGTTCGTGCAGAAGATGTCGCCGCTGCCTGCCGACTGGACCGACCGGCTCGTCGAGTTCGCCGACCGCGTGGTGCTGGGCACCGACTTCCCGAACATCCCGTACTCCTACGCCACGCAGCTGCAGGCGATCGCCGGCTGGGCGGCCGACGATCGCCTGGGTGAGCCGTTCCTGCGGGCCGTGCTGCACGACACCCCCGCGAAGCTGCTCAGCGTTTGACCTTCGCCGCCTCCGTGATCGCGACGGCCCGGCCGAGCAGCGGCGTCAGCGACACCTGGCGGCCGGCCAGCGCGAACCCGGCGGCGAGCAGTACGACCCAGGGGATCGGGCCGTGCGCGAAGCCTTCGCTCAACGGCTGGAACCCGTGCGCCGCGAGCCCGAGCAGGCCACCGGACGCGAGCAGCCCGGCGAGCACGAGCTGCGGCGTCCGCGCGGTGACCACCACGTCGTCGCGCTGCGTCTCGAAGCGGGAGAACAGCCGCAGCAGCACCAGCAGCACGGCCCCACACAACGCGAACCACGCCGGCGCCATCACGAGCCACAGCACCGAACCGGGCGCCGGCGTCGCGTAGCCGAGGCCGAGCACCGTCACGCCGGAGACGACGATCAGGGCCGGCATGTGCCACAGGTACACGGTCATGAACCGGGCGCCGATCCAGCTCAGCGCGCTGCCGATGCCCGGCCGCGCGGCCAGCGCGTTGAGCTGCGGGCGGAACGCGAGCAGCAGACCGAGCTGACCCACGGCCAGGAACAGCAGCAACACGGTGGGCGGGCTCATGTTCGACACCGGGGCGCCCGGCATGCCGATCATGCTGGCCGGGTACGGACCGAACGCGACCAGCAGCGCCGTGACCCCGAACCCGGCGGCGGACAGCGCGAGCGCACCACGGCGGGTCAGCTCGCCCAGCCGGCCTTCCACGTACGCGAAACCGAGCTGGTGCACGGCCACCCACACGAACACCGCGTTGACGTACCCGATCAGGCCGAGGTCGGCGAACCGCGCGACGTCGACGAGCGCGCCCGCCACGGCCATCACCAGCGGCACCCACAGGCCCCAGCGGCGGTGCGCCGCGACCATCAGCGGCGTGAGCAGCACCGTGAGCAGGTAGACGGACAGGAACCACAACAGCTGCGCGGCGATCGAGCTCGCCACCTGCAGCGGCTGAGCCGGAATTCCCATGCCCTGCAGCAGATCGGGCACCACGAGCCACACGGCCAGCAGCGGAAGCACCGGTACCAGCAGCCTTCGGACGCGCGCGGCGAGCCACGCGCGGGAGGATTCCACGCGGCGCAAGGAGAACAGGTTCGCCGCGCCGCCGGCGAAGAAGACCAATGGCATCACTTGCGAAAGCCACGTCACAACCCACCAGCCGGGCGTCGCGAGCGCGTTGCCCGTGGCCAGCGTGCCGTGGGAGTAGGAGACCACCGGCATCACCCAGTGCTGCGTGATCACGGCCAGGATCGCGCCTGCCCGGACCACGTCGAGGAACTTGTCGCGGCCGGGTTTTCCGGTCGCGGTGCTGACCCGCAGCAGGCTTGTCGTCATGCCTCCAAGGCTGGTCGCTGAAGCCTTGTGAGACAGCGGGGTGAGCCGCCGAGTTCGACCTCCGGTCAGCCCGTGGTCGGTACGGGGGTTGTCCCTACCTCAGGCCGTCGGGCTCCGGTTCGGAGTGCGACGGTTCCGAGTGCGTGGCGCTCACGCGGTACTCCCAGCCGTGCTCGGTCATGCCGAGCTCGTACAGCGTCTCGATCTTCGGGCCGCCGTGGAGGTGGATGTGGCGCACGATCGTGCCCGGCACCGGTTCTTCGTCCGTGAGCTCCTGGACACGGCCGTCGAGCGGACCGCCGAAGAAGCGGACGCTGCGGTCGGTCACCGGGAACTCCTCACCAGACATCGGTCCATGGTAAGCGAGGCCCTCACGCGCGTGCTGCCGCCAATACGGGTGACGGGCCGTCAGCGGCCCAGGTACGTCAGGACCGCTCGCACGCGCCGGTGTTCTTCCGAGCTGGCTTCGAGACCGAGCTTGGAGAAGATGTTGCCGATGTGCTTTTCGACGGCACCGTGCGACACCACGAGCCGGTTGGCGATCGCCGTGTTCGACAACCCTTGCGCCATCAGGCCCAGCACTTCCGATTCGCGCGCGGTGAGCGCGTCGAGCGGGTTGCGGCGCCCGCGCGCCATCAGCTGCGCGATCACGTCCGGGTCGATCGCCGTGCCGCCGTTCGCAACGCGGCGCACCGCGTCGAGGAAGTCGGCGACGTCGGCGACGCGTTCCTTGAGCAGGTAACCGACCCCGCCGGCGCCGCCGGAGAGCAGCTCGACCGCATAGCTCTCCTCGACGTACTGGGAAAGCACCAGTACGGGCAGGCCGGGCACGGCGGTGCGCGCGGCGAGGGCGGCGCGCAGGCCTTCGTCGGTGAACGTGGGCGGCATGCGCACGTCGACGATCGCGAGGTCGGGCCGGTGTTCGGTGACCGCGCCGAGCAGGTCGTCCCCGTTGTCGACGGCGGCGACGGTCTCGATGCCCTCGTCGGCGAGCAGGCGCGTGACCCCCGCCCGCAGCAGCACGGCGTCTTCGGCGATCACTACTCGCATCAGGCCCCCAGGCTCGTGAGAGAAAAGCTCCGGGGCTATTCACTCACGAGCGGGTCACCATTGGCACGGCAGGTCCGCCCGGATCACGGTCGGTCCGCCGACGGGGCTGACCACGGTGATCACGCCGTCGATGGTCGCGGCGCGGTCGGCGAGGCCCGCGAGCCCGCCGCCCGGACGCACCTCGGCGCCGCCGTGCCCGTTGTCAGTGATCTCGACGATCACATGCGTTTCGCTGCGCCACACCTTCACGACGGCTTCGGTGGCGCCGGAGTGCTTGGCGATGTTGGTGAGCGTCTCGCCGACGATGAAGTACGCAGTGGTCTCCACCGCGGCCGGCGGGCGGGGCTCGACGTTCACGCTGACATCGACCGGAATCGGCGACTTCGCTGCCTGGGCTGAGAGCGCCGCGTCGAGGCCGCGGTCGCCGAGCACGGCGGGGTAGATGCCGCGGGCGAGGTCGCGCAGCTCGGAGACGGCGAGTTTGGCGTCGGCGTGGGCCTCGTCGATGAGGTCGCGCACGGCGGCGGGGTCGTTGTCGAACTTAGACTTCGCCCGGCCGAGGCTCATGGCGACGGCGACGAGCCGCTGCTGCGCGCCGTCGTGCAGGTCGCGCTCGATGCGCCGGCGCTCGGCCTCGGCCGCGTCGACGCCGCGGGCCCGCGACGCCTGCAGGTGCTCGGCCTTCTCTTCGAGCTTCTTCGTGCGGTTCGGACCCAGGAGGGACAGGGCGAGGTTGCCGTGGAGCCAGCCGAGCCACGGCGTCACCCAGATGGCCATCGGCAGCAGCACGATCGACGCGATCGCCACCGGCAGCTCCGCGACGGCCAGCGGGAACGCGATCATCAGGTACGCGAGGTCGCGCCACGTCGTCGGGTCGGTGAGCCGGGTGAGCCAGCGGCGCGTCATCGACTGGCCCGCGAGCGGCAGCCGCTCGACCTTCGTGAGCGGCGTCCGCAGCATCGTGCGCGCCCAGCGGCGCTCCGCGTCGCCCGACCAGCGGACGAACGCCGTGGTCGCGAGCAGGATCGGGAACCCGACCCAGACCACGACCGTGCCGACGCCGACCGTCGCGCCCACCACGATGAGCACGAACTGGACCAGGCGGAACACGAAGCTCGTGATCATGTAGACGATCGTGCGCGCGGGGTTCGGCCGGGGATGGTCCGGCAGCTGCTGCTCCGTGGTCATCCGGTCACCGTGCTCGTCTCGTCGATTTCCTGCCACGAGCGCTCCATGCGCCGGCGCTGGGACACGGTCGGCCGCAGCAGAGCCACGGCGAGACCGCCGTGCAACGCCGCCAGGCCCCTGGTCAACGCCACGGACAGGGCGGCGAACAGCACCCCCAGCGCCGCCCAGGGCAGCGCGGCCACCGTCGAGTCGACGGTGAGCCACCGCACATCGTATCCCGGGAAGTACCAGGCGCCCTCGGGCAGGAAGCGGTAGTAGATCGGCAGCGCGACCAAGCCCAGGCTCGTCGCCCAGAACGTCACGACCAGCACGAACTCGGCGAGACCGACCGGGAACAGCAGGAAGAAGTAGCTGAGGTCACGCCACGTGGCACCGTCCTTCAGCCGCCGGGTCCAGCGAGCCCGCTGCCCGGTCGGCGGCAACGGCAGGTACGGGCTGTCCACGTAGGTGTCGAGCAGCGAAAACACCCGCGCGCGCTCCATCCGCCCAGCGCCCCGGGCCAGCAGGACGAGCAACCCCAGCAGCGGCACCCCCAGCCACACGACGAGCGTCCCGGCGCCGGCCGAGAGCAGCACCGTGATGAGGACGAACGACACGATGCCCAGGGGCAGGTTGAGCAGCAGAAACGCCAGCGCCCGACCCAACGGCGGGTGGCGCCTCCTCACGGCGGACACGGTGACCATGGCGGGGCTCCTTCTCCAAGCGAACGACCTGCTCAGCATCGCTTCGGGAGGCCCTCGCCTGAATGGGGCGCGCGGGCATGTTGCGGGTAGGGCCAGCCCCACCTCGCGCCGGCGGGCTCCGCGCCTCCGGGAATCAACCAGGTTGCCGCACGCGTTATGATGGTCAGGTTATGTAGCACCTACAAGGGGGTGAACGGTTTCGACTCTGGACGTTGAGTCAGGGGAAGCGTGTCGGTGCAGGCGAGAGACCACCGCAAGCGTCATCGCAAACCAATAAGCGCCAAGGCCAATAGCCAGCGCGACTTCGCTCTTGCTGCCTAAGTAGCAGAGTGAGTCTGTCGGCCCGGGATCGCCTCCGACCCGGTAGCCGGCATCAGCTAGGAGGCTCACCGCCAGTCCCGGCCACGGGTCCTGGTTGGGAAGCAAACAGTGGCTGGGCTCGTCACTTCAGCTTGTTCACGTGACTGAAGGGGCCAAGTAGAGACAGAGTGGACTGCACACGGAGAAGCCCTGTCAAGGCGCTAGAGGACCCGGGTTCAATTCCCGGCACCTCCACAAGAATGGCCGGCTCATGCTCACTGGGAGCGTGAGCCGGTTTTCTTGTGTCGGGTGTTTTCTGGGGGTGCGACCCCCAGACCCCGCCCGGGGGCGGGCCCCCGGACCCCCATCGGGTGGGTTGGGTTGCGTGGCCGGGTGTGGGTGGTGAGGGTGGGGGCCTGGGGCGCGGGTGGGGTGCGTAGCCGGGGTGTGGGGGTCTGGGCCGTGCGGGGTTTTGTCGAGGTGGTCGGGGTGGTTGTCATGGTGGGGGCTGTGGCGGCGGGGTTGGGCATGGTCGTGGTTCGGGCGCGGCGGAGTGTGCGGCCGGGCGAAGAGCAGGTGCGGCGGCTGGCGGAGAGTCTGGACGGGCGCTCGGCGGTGTACCTGCGAATGGCCGAGTGTGGGTTGGCGCGGGCGGACGTCGAGCAGGTGGCGCGCAGCCGCGGGTACTTCGTGACCGTGCACCCGTCGATGAAGTACTACGAGTTCAGGTTGCTGCCCCCGCTGCGAAAGGTTTGAAACCGCGGCAGAGTGGGCGTACGGAGCAACCACCCTAAATCCGCGTCAAGTCAGCTTCCTGTCGAACCCCGGCGGGTGGTAAACCTCCGACCACGAAGCTCACCGGCGAGCGCGTGGTGTGGTCCGTACCTCGTCGGGAGTCCCGGAAGGCCGTGGGTGGTCTGAGAAAGGGAGTGCCAATGCGCCGTCGTCGGAGTCGGAGTCTCATCGTTCTGCTGGCCGTGGGGGTGGCGGCGGGGGTGGCGGTGCCCGCGGCCGGGGCCCAGCCTCAGCAAGGGGGCAAGCAGCCGGTCGCCGAGGGGTACGGCGGGGCGGTCGTGTCGGACACCGTCGAGTCCACGCAGGCGGGCATCGACGTCCTGCGCAAGGGCGGCACGGCGGCCGACGCCGCGGTCGCCGTGGCCTCGACGCTCGGGGTGACCGACCCGTATGTCGCCGGGCCTGGTGGTGGTGGGTACTTCGTCTACTACGACGCCAAGACCAAGCGCGTGTCCACCATCGACGGGCGCGAGACCACGCCGGCGGCCGACGGGTCCGACATGTTCGTCGACCCGGCCACCGGCAAGGCCTACGACTTCGAGACCGCCGTGGAGAGCGGCCGGTCGGTCGGCGTGCCCGGGATGCTCGCCACGTGGCAGCGCGCGCTGCAACGCTGGGGGAAGTTCAGCCTCGCCGACAACCTCAAGCCCGCCGTGCAGGTGGCGGAGCGCGGCTTCGTGGTGAACCCCGAGTTCGCCTCGGAAACCGCCTCGGTCAAGGACAAGCTGTCGCACTTCGCGCCCAGCGCCGCGCTGTTCCTGCCGGGCGGCGAGGTGCCGAAGGTCGGCTCCGTGTTCCGCAACCCGGACCTCGCCGACACCTACCGCCAGATCAGCCGCCAGGGTATCGGCGCGTTCTACGGCGGTTCCGTCGGCCGCGACCTCGTCAAGACCGTGCAGAACCCGCCGCTCGCGAAGGGCGCGCCGATCAAGCCGATGTCCGGTCCGATGGAGCTGTCGGACCTGCGCGACTACCGCGCGCTCGACGGTTCGCCGACGCGCGTGAACTACCGCGGCTACGACGTCTACGGCATGGCCCCGTCGTCCAGCGGCGGCATCACCGTCGGGGAGTCGCTGAACATCCTCGGCAACTACAACCTGTCCAAGATGGACCGCACGCAGGCGCTGCACCACTACCTGGAGGCCAGCCGCCTCGCGTTCGCCGACCGCAACCGGTACATCGGCGACTCGCGGTACGTGAAGGTGCCGCAGCAGCAGCTGCTGTCGAAGCAGTTCGCGGCCACGCGCGCGTGCCAGATCGACCCGAACAAGGCCGGTCAGAGCCCCGTCGCGCCCGGTGACCCGTACTCCCACAAGGGCGGCTGCACCACCGCGCCCGCCGCGTCGTCCGACAGCAACGAGCAGCACACCAACCACTTCGTCGTCAGCGACAAGTGGGGCAACATCGTCTCCTACACCAACACGATCGAGCAGCTCGCCGGCAGCGGCATCACGGTCTCCGGCCGCGGTTTCCTGCTCAACAACGAGCTCACCGACTTCAACTTCACCCCCACCCAGGGCACCGCGCCCGACCCGAACCTGCCGGCCGGCGGCAAGCGTCCGCGCTCCAGCATGTCCCCGACGATCGTGCTCAAGGACGGCAAGCCCGTGCTCGCCGTCGGTTCCCCGGGCGGCGCCACGATCATCACGACCGTGCTGCAGGTCCTGGTCAACCGCCTCGACCTCGGCATGAGCCTGCCGGACGCGATCGCCGCGCCGCGTGCGTCGCAGCGCAACGCGAAGACGTCCGACGCGGAGCCGGCGTTCCTGGCGCTGCCCACCACGAAGGGGCTCGAAGCGCTGGGGCAGAGCTTCAGCCAGGTCAGTTCCATCGGTGTCGCGGCCGGGCTGGAGTTCAAGCCGGGCGGCAAGATCCTGGCGGCCGGTGAGCCCGTCCGCCGGGGCGGCACCTCGGCGATGGTGATCTCTTCGCACCGCTGATCCACTCGTCGAAAGGCCCGCTTCGCCAGCCCGGCGGAGCGGGCCTTTTCACTGCGGCTTCGTGCCGCCGATCCGGCTCGTCAGCTCCGCGGCCGTCTCCGCGACGGCCGCCGCGAACTCCGGGAACGTCTCGCCGCACGGCCCGTCGTCCGGGCAGAGATGCCGCAGCGTCACGGAAATCGACGCCATCGGCCGCGCCCCGTGGTCGAACACGGGCGACGCGACGGAGGCGAACCCGTCCGTCACGTGACCGTCCTCGACCGCCCAGCCCAGCCGCCGTTCCGCGGCCAGCGTCCGGCGCAGCGCGGCCAGCGAATCCGGTCCGCGCCGGGTCCGCAGCACAAACGACGCCGCCATCGGGAACAGCGCGCGGACGTGGGCGGCCGGCAGGTGGTTCAGGATCGCCCGTCCCGACGCCGTGAGCTGCCCGGGCAGCCGCACGCCGACGTCGGTGACCAGGGTTTCCGGCCGGGGCGGCCGTTCCTTGATCAGGTACAGCGACTCGTTCCCGTGCAGCACACCCAGGTGCGCGGTGTGCCCGACGCGGTCCACGAGCTTGCGCAGCAGCGGCGCGGCCAGCCGTTCGAGCGGGTCGTGGCGCAGGTACGCCGACCCGAGCTCGAACGCGGCGATCCCGAGGCCGTAGCGGCGCTCGGCCGGGAGGTGGACCACGAAACCGGCGGCGACGAGCTCGTTGAGCAGGTGGTACGTCGTCGACCGCGGCAGGTACAGGTCCCTGGCGACCGCCGCCGCGGACACCGGTCCGGCGTGGCCCGCGAGCAGCCGCAGCACAGCGAGGCCGTTGCGCAGGGCGGGCACGTCCGAACTGCTCACCTCGCTCCTTTCGACCGGGTGGCACGAACGGGACACTCGTGCCACGCAGCGAAGCTCCAACCTCGCTGTGTCTTGGATACCAGACGCTACCGCCAACTCCGCACTCCCGCCGGGGCGCTGATCGTTGTTTCAATGGCTGACATGCCGGAACCAGTGCTCTTGGGCTCGAAGCCGATCACCGCGTCCGACGTCGTCGACGTCGTCCGCGGGCACGCGCACGTCGGGCTCACCGAGGCGGCCGAGAAGAACCTCGCCGCCACCCGCCAGCACATCGAGGACCTCGCGCACGCGACCTCGCCCACGTATGGCGTCTCGACGGGCTTCGGTGCGCTCGCGACGCGCCACATCCCCGTGGAGAGCCGCACCGCGCTACAACGCAGCCTCATCCGCTCGCACGCCGCGGGCGCGGGGCCGGCGGTGGAGGCGGAGGTCGTGCGCTCGCTGATGCTGCTGCGCCTGCGCACGCTCGCGAGCGGTTACACCGGCGTGCGACCGGAGACGGCGCAAACGCTTGCGGCCCTGCTCAACGCGGGGATCACCCCCGTCGTCCACGAGTACGGCTCGCTCGGCTGCTCGGGTGACCTCGCGCCGCTGGCGGCCATCGCGCTCGCGTTGATGGGGGAGGGCGAGGTCGACCACGAGGGTGCGCGCAAGCCCGCGGCCGAGGCGCTGAAAGCGGCCGGCATCGCGCCCGTCGTGCTGGCCGAGAAGGAAGGCCTGGCGCTCACCAACGGCACCGACGGCATGCTCGGCATGCTGCTGCTCGCGGCCGCCGACCTGCACAACCTGCTGGACGTCGCGGACCTCACCGCGGCGATGAGCGTCGAGGCACTGCTCGGCACCGACCGGGCCTTCGCCGCCGACCTGCAGGCGCTGCGGCCGCACCCCGGCCAGGCCGTCAGCGCGGCGCGGATGTTCGCGGCGCTGCAGGGCTCGAAGATCGTCGAAAGCCATCGCGGGCCCGACTGCAACCGCGTGCAGGACGCGTACTCGCTGCGGTGCGCCCCGCAGGTCCACGGCGCCGCACGGGACACGCTCGCCCACGCCGAGTTCGTGGCCGACCGCGAGCTGCGGTCCGCTGTGGACAATCCCGTGGTGCTGGCCGACGGCCGCGTCGAGTCCAACGGCAACTTCCACGGCGCGCCCGTGGCTTACGTGCTCGACTTCCTCGCGATCCCGGTCGCCGACGTCGCCAGCATTGCCGAGCGGCGCACCGACCGGATGCTCGACAAAGCACGGTCGGCCGGCCTGCCGCCGTTCCTCGCCCACGACCCGGGCGTGGACTCCGGGCACATGATCGCGCAGTACACGCAGGCCGCGGTGGTCAGCGAGCTGAAGCGGCTCGCGGTGCCGGCGTCGGTCGACTCCATCCCGAGCAGCGCGATGCAGGAGGACCACGTCTCCATGGGCTGGTCCGCGGCGCGCAAGCTGCGCAAGGCCGTCGACGGCCTGACCACCGTCCTGGCGGTCGAGCTGCTCACCGCCGCCCGTGCGCTCGACTTCCGCTCGCCGCTCGAACCGTCGCCGGTCACCGGCGCGGTGCGCGACCTGCTCCGCACGAAGGTCGAGGGCCCGGGCCCCGACCGGCACCTGGCGCCCGAGATCGCGGCCGCCGAAGAACTCGTCCGCTCCGGCGCCGTCCTGGCCGCCGCCCGTCTGGAGGTCTGAGAATGTCTCGCACCGTCCGTGCCGCCCGCGGCACGCAGCTCACCGCGAAGTCGTGGCAGACCGAGGCCGCGCTGCGGATGTTCCACAACAACCTCGACCCCGAGGTCGCCGAGCGGCCCGAGGACCTGGTCGTCTACGGCGGCACCGGCAAGGCCGCCCGCAACTGGCCGAGCTTCGACGCGATCACCCGTGAACTCACCATTTTGGACAACGACGAGACGCTGCTCGTGCAGTCGGGCAAGCCCGTGGGCGTGTTCCGCACGCACGAGTGGGCGCCGCGGGTGCTGATCGCGAACTCGAACCTGGTCGGCGACTGGGCGACCTGGCCCGAGTTCCGCCGCCTGGAGCAGCAGGGCCTCACGATGTACGGCCAGATGACGGCCGGTTCGTGGATCTACATCGGCACGCAGGGCATCCTGCAGGGCACCTACGAGACGTTCGCCGCCGTCGCGAAGAAGAAGTTCGGCGGCAGCCTGCGCGGCACGCTCACCGTGACCGCGGGTCTCGGCGGCATGGGCGGGGCGCAGCCGCTCGCGGTGACCATGAACGACGGCGTGGCGCTCGTCGTCGAATGCGACCCGCAGCGCGCGCACCGCCGCGTCGAGACGCGTTACCTCGACGAGGTGGCCGACGACCTCGACGACGCCATCAAGCGCGTCACCACCGCGAAGAAGGAGCGCCGGCCGCTGTCGGTGGCCGTGGTCGGCAACGCCGCCGAGGTGCTGCCGGAGCTGCTGCGCCGCGGCCTCGAGGTCGACATCGTCACCGACCAGACTTCCGCGCACGACCCGCTGTCGTACCTGCCCAAGGGTGTCAGCGTGGACGACTGGCACGACTACGCGGCCAAGAAGCCCGACGAGTTCACCGACCGCTCGCGCGTGTCCATGGCCGACCACGTGACCGCCATGCTCGGCTTCCTCGACGCCGGCGCCGAGGTCTTCGACTACGGCAACTCCCTGCGCGGCGAGGCCAAGCTCGGCGGCTGCGAGCGCGCGTTCGACTTCCCCGGCTTCGTGCCCGCCTACATCCGCCCGCTGTTCTGCGAGGGCAACGGCCCGTTCCGCTGGGCGGCGCTCTCGGGCGACCCCGAGGACATCGCGGCCACCGACCGCGCGATGCTGGAGCTGTTCCCGGAGAACGAGTCCCTGGCCCGCTGGATCAAGATGGCCGGCGAACGCGTGGCGTTCCAGGGGCTCCCGGCGCGGATCTGCTGGCTCGGCTACGGCGAGCGCCACCTCGCGGGCCTGCGGTTCAACGAGATGGTGGCCAGCGGTGAGCTCGAGGCGCCCGTGGTGATCGGGCGCGACCACCTCGACTCCGGCAGTGTCGCCTCGCCGTACCGCGAGACCGAGGCCATGGCCGACGGCTCCGACGCGATCGCCGACTGGCCGCTGCTCAACGCGCTGGTCAACACCGCGTCGGGTGCGAGCTGGGTGTCGATCCACCACGGTGGTGGCGTCGGCATGGGCCGCTCGATCCACGCGGGCCAGGTCAGCGTCGCCGACGGCACGGCACTGGCCGCGCAGAAGCTCGAGCGCGTGCTCACGAACGACCCGGGCATGGGCGTGATCCGCCACGTCGACGCCGGGTACGACCACGCCGCCGAGGTCGCCGACGAGCGTGGCGTGCGGATTCCGATGCGGGACAACGCGTGAGCACTACCGGATTGCTCGGCGAGATCGCCGACGTCGGGCGCGACGCGAAGCGCGGCGGCTACTCACGGCACGCGTTCGACGCGCCGGAGCACGACCTGCGCACGTGGTTCGTCGAACGCGCGCAGCGGCTGGGCCTGGACGTCGAGACCGACCGCAACGGCAACCTCTGGGCCTGGTGGGGCGCGCCGGGGCCGGACGCCGTGGTGACCGGCAGCCACCTCGACTCGGTGCCGGGCGGCGGCGCGTTCGACGGCCCGCTCGGCGTGACGAGTGCGCTGGCGGCCGTGGAAGCGTTGCAGGACAAGGGGTTCCGTCCGGCCAAGCCGTTCGCGGTGGTCGTGTTCGCCGAGGAGGAGGGCGGCCGGTTCGGCGTGCCGTGTCTCGGCTCGCGGTTGATGACCGGCACGATCGACGCCGACAAGGCGCGAGCGCTGCGCGACCCCGACGGCGTCACGTTCTGGGAAGCGGCCGCGAAGTCCGGCCTCGACGTGGACCGGATCGGCGCGGAGCCGGAGCGGCTGGGGCTCATCGGCCGGTTCCTGGAGCTGCACGTGGAGCAGGGCCGCGGCCTGATCGACCTCGGTTCGGCGGTGGCGGTCGGCAGTACGGTGATCGCCCACGGGCGGTGGCGGTTCTCGTTCGCCGGCCAGGGAAATCACGCCGGCGCTACGTTGATCGCCGACCGCGTGGATCCGATGCTGCCCGCGGCCGAGACTGTCGTGGCGGTGCGGCGACTGGCGAAGACGCGGGCGGACGCGCGGGCGACCGTCGGCCGGCTCGTGCCGACGCCGGGTGGCACCAACGTCATCGCGTCCACTGTGGACCTGTGGCTCGACGCGCGCGTACCGGGCACGGTGACGCCGGAGCTCGTCGAGGACATCTCGCAGGTGGCTCGGGCCGCGGCGGAGGCGGAGGGCTGCTCGCTGACCGTCACGCGCGAGTCGTACTCCGACGACGTCGTGTTCGACGAGAAGCTGAGGCGTGACCTCGGGGGATGGCTCGGCGGGGTGCCTGAGCTGCCGACCGGCGCGGGCCACGACGCCGCGATCCTGGCCGGGTTCGTGCCCGCCGGGATGCTGTACGTGCGCAACCCCACCGGCATCAGCCACTCGCCGGAGGAGTTCGCCGAGACCGACGACGTGGAGGCCGGCGCGCGGGCGCTCGCCGAGGTGCTGGAGCGGCTGGCGGCATGACCACGTACTGGTGCGAACGGGCCTGGCTGCCCGGCGGGATCGCCGAGGCCGTGCTGCTCGTGGTGCGCGACGGGCGGATCACGTCGGTCACGCCGGGCACGCGGAGGTCCGGGACCGTCCTGGTCGGGCTCACGCTGCCCGGGTTCGCCAACGGGCACTCGCACGCGTTCCACCGGGCGTTGCGGGGCCGGACGCACCACGAGCGCGGCACGTTCTGGACGTGGCGCGAGCGAATGTACTCGCTGGCGGCGCGGCTCGATCCGGAGGCGTACTACCGGCTCGCGCGCGGGGTCTACGCGGAGATGGTGCTCGGCGGGTACACGAGCGTCGGCGAGTTCCACTACCTGCACCACGCGCCGGGCGGGAAGCCATACGCGTCGCCGAACGCGATGGGCGACGCGTTGCGGCAAGCCGCGCGAGACGCGGGGATCAGGCTGACGCTGCTCGACACGTGTTACCTCTCGGGCGGGATCGACGTGCCGCCGGACGAGGTGCAGCAGCGGTTTTCCGACGGCTCGGCCGAGAAGTGGGCTTCGCGGGTGGCGTCGCTGACGGAAGACGAGCTGTTCCGTGTCGGTGGAGCCATCCACTCGGTGCGGGCGGTGCCGGCCGGCGATTTGTCGACCGTGAACGAGGGTGTGCCCGGCGATCGGCCGTTGCACATCCACCTCTCCGAGCAGCGGGCGGAGAACGAGCAGTGCGAGGCGGCGTACGGCTGGACGCCGACCGGGTTGCTGCAGGAGCATGGCGTGCTGGGTGAGCGGCTGGTCGCCGTCCACGCGACGCACCTGACCGACCAGGACGTGAAGTGGCTGGGTGACGCGCGGTCCGCCGCGTGCTTCTGCCCGACGACCGAGCGCGACCTCGGCGACGGCATCGGCCCCGCGCGGCGGCTGCTCGACGCAGGCGTGCGGCTGGGTGTCGGCAGCGACAGCAACGCGGTGGTCGACGCGTTCGAGGAGACCCGCGCGCTGGAGCTGGACGACCGCTTGGCCAGCGAGGAACGCGGCCGCTTCACCGCCGACGAACTGCTGGCGGCGGGGACCGATCACGCGTCCGTCGGGTGGCCGGAGGTGGGCCGGCTGGCCGTCGGTGCCGGGGCGGATCTGGTGACGGTGGCACTGGATTCCGTGCGGACGGCGGGGATCGAGCCGTCCGGAGTGGTGTTCGCGGCGGGAGCCGCGGACGTGCGGCACGTCGTGGTAGCGGGTCGCGAGGTGGTGCGCGACGGCGCGCACCTGCTCGTGGAGCGACCGGAGGCCGTACTGGCCGAGGAGATCGAGGCGCTGTGGCAGTTCTGATCACGGGAATCGGTGAGCTCACCACCAACGACCCCGAGCTGGGCCAGCTGCACGATGCGGCGCTCGTGCTCGACGGTGGTGTCGTCGCGTGGGCCGGGCCGGCCGCGCAGGCGCCGGTGGCCGACGAGCGCGTGGACGTCGAGGGGCGGGCGGTGCTGCCCGGCTGGGTCGACAGCCACACGCACCTGGTGTTCGCGGGTGACCGCACGGCCGAGTTCGAAGCGCGGATGGCCGGAAAGCCTTACACCGCGGGCGGAATCGCCGTCACGGTCGGGGCGACGCGGGAGGCTTCCGACGAGCAGCTGGCGGCGAACCTGCGCCGGCACGTCGAGGAGGCGGCCGCGCAGGGCACCACCTGCCTGGAGACCAAGACCGGGTACGGGCTGACTGTCGCCGACGAGGCGCGCTCGGCGCGGATCGCGGCGACGGTGGCCGACGAGGTCACCTACCTCGGCGCGCACCTCGTGCCGCCGGGCGCCGACGCGGAGTCCTATGTGGACCTCGTGTGCGGCGAGATGCTGGAGGCGGTGGCGCCCCACGTGCGGTGGGCCGACGTGTTCTGCGAGACGGGGGCATTCGACGAGGCCCAGTCGGCGCGGGTGCTCAAGGCGGCGGCGGAGCGTGGCCTGGGGTTGCGGGTGCACGGCAACCAGCTCGGCGAGGGTCCTGGCGTGCGGCTCGCGGTGGAGCTGGGTGCGGCGAGCGTGGACCACTGCACGTACCTGAGTGAGGAGGACGTCGAGGCGCTGGCGGCGTCGCACACGGTGGCGACGCTGCTGCCGGCGTGCGATTTGTCGACAAGGCAACCGCTGGCTCCGGCGCGGCGGCTGCTCGACGCGGGCGCGACGGTCGCGTTGGCCAGCAATGCGAATCCGGGCAGCTCGTACACGACGTCGATGGCGTTCTGCGTGACCACGGCCGTGCTGCAGATGCGCATGACGGTGGCGGAAGCCGTGTGGTCGGCCACCGCCGGGGGCGCGCGGGCGCTGCAGCGCGACGACGTCGGCTACCTGCGGCCGGGCGCGCGGGCCGACGTGCACGTGCTCGACGCGCCTTCGGTGACGCACCTGGCCTACCGGCCGGGCGTGCCGCTCACGCACTCGGTGTGGCGGCGGGGTGAGCGGATGGCGTGAAACCTCAGCGGTGTGCTGACAGGTGTGCGAGCAGGAGCGGGTTGACGCGGTCGGCCGCTTCCTCCGGCAGCCAGTGGCCGGCGTCCTCGAAGATCTCGAAGCGGTAGGCGGCGTCCACGAACTCCGCGGTGTTCGTGGCGGCCGTGCGGCCGAGCTTGGTGTCCTGGGCGCCCCACACGTAGAGCGTGGGCACCGTGATGCGGCCGGCGGGGACGGTGAACTCGTCGTCGGTGGCGCCGCGGTACCAGTTGAGCGTCGCGGTGAGGGCGCCCGGCTCGGCGAGGCGGGCGACGTTGCGCTCGACCTGGTGCTCCGGGACGCGGCCCGCGTAGGCCGCCCGCAGGCGCGCCGCGCCGTCCGCCAGCATCGACGCCTCGGCGACCCCGCCGGGCGCGCGGAAGAAGCGCACGTAGTCGAGGTCGTGGTTCTGCTGGTCTTCGTCCTGCGCTGCCTGCTTCAGGGCGCCGGGGTGCGGAGTCGAGAGCACGGTGAGCGACTTGAGCCGCTTGGGGTGCCGCGTGGCGAGCACCCAGGCGACCATGCCGCCCCAGTCATGGGCAACGAGGTGGATACGCCTCGGTTCCCCGGCAGCGGCTGGGGCACCGGCCGCTTCGGCGCCCGCGATGCCGCCGGTGGCGGCGAGCGTGTCCGCAAAGGACAGTGCGTCGGTCACGAGGGCGTCGATGGAGTAGTGCTCGACGCCGGTCGGGCGCGCTTCGCGGGCGTAACCGCGCTGGTCGACGGCGAGGGCGTGGTAGCCGGCGTCGCCGAGGGCGTGGAGCTCGGCGGTCCACGAGTCGGCGAACTCGGGCCAGCCGTGGAGCAGCAGGACGGGTTCGCCGTCGTCCGGGCCGGTGGCGAGGCCGGTGTGCCGGTGGTTGCCGATTTGCAGCGTCGCCTCGCGCAGCCCGGTCACCGGTGCGCTCGCACGGGCGTGGAGTGGAGGTGTGTGACGCGGGTGCCCTGGTAGTTCACGCTCCCCACCGTAGGCCGTGATGATCATGGAACGCCAGTGCGAGCGGGGGCACGGTCGCTGCCCTCAAGGGCGAGCGGTGCGGTCGCGGGTGAAGGCGAGCCCGGCCACGGCCACCAGGCAGCAGAGCCAGGCGAACCAGTCGCCGAACCGGCTGTAGAGCGTGTCGCCCGTGCCGAGGGGGACGTCGGCGACGGCGACGGCCATGGGGGCCGCGCCGGTGCGGGCCTGGGCGAGGACGTGGCCGCGCGGGTCGCTCAGGAGCGACGTGCCGCGGGCGGCGCTCCAGGCCACGGACACGCCGTGCTCGACGCCGCGGAGCAGCGCGGTGCGGCTGTGCTGCCAGCCGTCGACGTCCTCGTCGGAGGCGGGAATCAGCACCAGGCCGGTGCCGGCGCGGGCGTAGTCGCGGGTGGGCGACGGGACGTTGACGTCCATGCAGACCTCGAGCCCGATGGGCTGTTCCGCGAGGTGGGCGAGGTCGTGGCCGGAGGCGAGAGGCGAGAAACCGTTGCGCCACTTGCGGTATTCAACTGTCGGGCCGGCCGGGGGCACGTCGAGGGCGGTGTTGTCGGCCTCGTGACCAGCGTCCGTCACGATCGCGCCGGTCACGACGTGGAGGTTCTTGGCGCGGGCGACGGCGGCCAACGGCCTGGTGACGCCCACCAGCCGGGCGCGGTCGGTGCCGAACGCGGCCTCCGGCAGCACGGCGACGCGGACATCGGCCGGCAACGCCGTGAGCGCGTCCACATAGGACTGTAGAACCCGTTGGCCGGCAGGAGTGTCCGGGTCCGCCGCCCACGCCGGCACGCTGCGAGCCACGGTGGCGACGCGCACCTGGCCCACCGCAGCCGAAGCGGACGTGGCACCGAACGCCAACGCGCCGCCGACCGCCCCGGCCGTCGCCACGGTGATGCCGACCCGCGCCGACGCCCGGACGCCGGGCGCGAGCACCGCGGCGAGCGCGGTCGGCACCAGCAGCACGAGGTACTCCACACCCCACCCGCCGAGCACCGACGCGAGACGCAGCACGTCGGGCTGGTCGCCCTGGCTGGTCGTGAACGTCCCCATCACGCCGAACGGGCTGGCCACCGAAACGCCGTACAGCACCGCGGTCCAGACCGCTGGCGCCGCGACGGTCGCGAGCACCGGCCGGCCCACCCGCACGAGCCGGCGGAAGAGCGCCACCGTCGCCGCGAACAGCACCGGCGACCCCAGCAGGATCGCGAGCGCGGCGGGCACCGGCACCGTCTGCGAGTTCAGGAAGTAGTGCCAGCTGCCGGCGCTCCCGCCCAGGTAGGCGAGGAACGCCGCGACGCTCGCCACCCACGCGCTCGTGCGCGGCGCCAAGAGAAACACGGGCAGCGGCGCCAGCCACGCCAGCACGGCGACTGGTTCGAACCCCAGCCCGAAGTGGATGAGCACCCCGGACGCGACGGTGGCGGCCGCCGCCCAGCCGAGATGGCGTCGAGTCGAACGGGAAACGCTTGCCGTGGCGGTCATCCGGACGGCCCCTCTCGTGGTGGGACCACCACCGTCGCAGCCGAACGCCGCCGAAGCACTGGGCTGGACCGGAGTATCCGAGGTAGGGCTGGCACCACCCAAAGCTCCTAATTCCGACATCAAGAATTAACGGTGCAAACACGGATTCACCCAACCTGGCTAGTCGATTGGTTGATCACCAGGTGAACGCGGGAATTGGACTTGCCCGGCCTTGCCCTCGTTTACGCAGAGTTCAACCAGAGGCCACTCGTACGAGATTAGGCGTCGCTCGGTTGATGGGTAGCTTCTAAACAGCACGACCACCGAGCTGGAGAAACGCCCATGGACTTTTCCCTCATTGTCCTGGTGGTGATCGTCGCGGCACTCGCCTTCGACTTCACCAACGGGTTCCACGACACGGCCAACGCCATGGCCACTTCCATTGCCACGGGAGCCCTCAAGCCCAGAATCGCCGTCGCCATTTCGGCCGTGCTGAACCTGGTCGGGGCGTTCCTGTCGATCGAGGTCGCGAAAACGATTTCCGGCGGCATCGTCGACGACACGAAGGTCACCCCGGTGGTGATTTTCGCGGGGTTGGTCGGCGCCATCATCTGGAACCTTGTGACGTGGCTCGTCGGCCTGCCTTCGAGTTCTTCGCACGCGTTGTTCGGCGGTCTGATCGGCGCGACGTGGATCGCGTCGGGCGCGGACGCCGTGCACTTCGGCAAGGTCGTCGAGAAGGTGCTGATCCCCGCGGTCGCGTCGCCGATCGTGGCCGGGATCGTGGCACTCGTCGGCACGTTCCTGACCTACCGCATCACGGAGAAGGCCAAGGAAGGCGTGGTGGGCAAGGGTTTCAAGACCGGTCAGGTCCTCTCGGCCAGCCTCGTCTCGCTCGCCCACGGCACCAACGACGCGCAGAAGACCATGGGTGTCATCACGCTGACGCTCATCGCCGGCGGCACGCTCGCGCCGGGCTCGAACCCGCCGCTGTGGGTCATCGGGGCGTGCGGCCTCGCGATCGCGGCCGGTACGTACCTCGGCGGCTGGCGCATCATCCAGACCATGGGCAAGAAGCTCACCGAGATCCAGACGCCGCAGGGCTTCGCCGCGGAGACCAGCTCCGCAGCCGTGATCCTGGCGTCGTCGCACCTCGGCTTCGCGCTGTCGACGACCCACGTCACCTCGGGCGGCATCATCGGCTCGGGCCTCGGCCGCAAGCTCGCGGAGGTCCGCTGGGGCGTCGCGGGCAAGATGGTCATCGCCTGGGTGCTCACGCTGCCGGCGGCAGCCGTCGTCGGCGCCATCGCGGCGGCGGTCTCGACCCGCGGCAGCTGGGGCACGATCCTCATCGGCGCCGTCGGGGTGCTCGTGGCGCTGGGCATCTGGCTCGCGTCGCGCCGCAACCCGGTGAGCGCCAACACCATCAACGACGCGCCGGACGCCGCCAAGGCCACTCCGGTCGCGGCCTGAGGGAGCGGACATGGACATCGACTGGGGTGCCCTCGGCACCGTCTTCGTCGTCGCACTGGCCGCGGCCGTGGTGCTCACGGTGCTGTTCGCCTACGGCATCCGCGGGCTTTCGGCGCGCGAATCCGCCCGGGAACAAGGCGGCTCGGGCGTCGCGGCGTTCACGGGCTCCATCGTGTGCTTCGCCGTGTGCGCGGCGGTGGTCGCGTACGGGATCTACTTGATCGCGGCCTGAGCGCGGCCGCGTAGTTCGTCCGGAAGCTCGTCGAGCAGCGGCAACACCGCTTCTCGGCGAGCTTTTCCCATATTGGTCAACACGTCGAGCGCCGGTTCCCACAGCGATTCGTCGGCGCCGGCCGCGCGGATCAGCCGCGGCAGCCGTCCTTCGGGCAGCAGGCCCATCACGTGGTCGATGCGCGTTTTGTCGTCCAGCACGTACGCGGTGCGCAGGAGCGCGGCGTCTTCGAGCACGGCGAGGCTGCGCCGCACGGTCGGGTCCGGCAGGTGCCCGACGAACCGCCCGAGCGTGATCCAGTCCTCCCGCCGCGTGAGCTCCGCGGCCACCGCGACCACGGTGTCGAGCGGGATGCGCGTGATGATCGACGTCGCACGCCGCGGGTCCAGCTCCGCCGCCACCGACGCGAGGAACTTCGGCGGCAGCCGCTTCGCGACGTCCACGCCGCGCGAGACGTCCACCAGCCCGGCGATCCGCGCGCACAGCAGTGGTCCGAACACCTTCTCGGCGATCTTCGCGACCACGGGCGCGGGCAGCAGCCGGCTGGCGAGCGCCATGCGTTCGAGCACGACGAGGTTCGCGTCGAACAGCGTGGTCGTGACCTGTTCGCGGAACAGCTGCAGGTCGGCGACGTCCACGTCGGCGAGGTAGGCCAGCCGTTCGGGTTCGACGTCGAGCACGCGCGCGAGCTTGAGGATCTCCGGGTTCACAGCCCGACCGCCTTGCGGACGGCGCCGCGCAGGAGCGCCGGCACGTACTTCAGCCCTTCCTCACCCGCCTGGGCGAGGGCTTTGGCCTGCCGGTGCCGGGCGTCGCGCAACGCGGCGGCGAGGTCCTGCCGCGCGTCTTCGGGCAGGGCTTCGATGCCCTCGGGCAGGGGGCCGCCGAGCTGCTCGGCGAGTGTGCGCTCAGCCATGGTCAGCCATCATGCCTCAGCGGTTGACTTTCGACAGTGGTGACCGCCGTCGCGGGCCTTGTAGCGTCAGGTCCCATGAAGGAGGTGACCAGGCGCAGGTGGCGAGTGGTGCTCGACGTCCTGCTCTGGGTCTTCCTGTCCGGCGTCGTCGCGATCGACGCCACGAACAACCCCAACCCGTGGGAGCTGATCTTCGGGCTGGCCGCCACAACGGTGTCGGTCGCCGCGTGGCGCCGGCTGCCGACGGTGTCGCTGATCGTCACGATGGCCACGGCCGTGGTGGTGGCGTTCGGCTGGGGCGGGCGCGTGGCCGTGTGGGAGGTCTTCCTCATGGTCACCGTGGGGTACCTCGCCGGTCTCCGGATGACGCAGGTGCGCGTGGCCGTGCTCACGTGCTCGGCGATCGCGCTCGCGGGGCTGCCCGTGGCGTTCGTGTTGCCCTCGGCCGGGTTCGGCGCGTGGGGCGCGATGCTCGGGGTGCTCGCGTTCGCGGGGGTCGCGCCGTGGCTGCTGGGGCGCCACGTACGGCTGCGGCGCGAGCTGGCGCGCGCGGGGTGGCGGCGGGCGGAGGAGATGGAGAGCCGCCAGCAGCTTGTCGCCGACCAGGCCCGGCTGCGGGAACGCGCGCGGATCGCCAGTGACATGCACGATTCCCTGGGCCACGAGCTGAGCCTCATCGCCGTGCGCGCGGCGGCTCTCGAAGTGGCGGGTGGTCTCGACGACACGCAACGCGCCGCGGCGGGCGACCTGCGCGCCAACGCCGCGACGGCCACCGAGCGGCTGCGCGAGATCATCGGCGTGCTGCGCGAGGACGCGGCGCCGATCGAGCCCGTGCAGGGTGGCCTGGGGGAGCTGCTGGAGCGGGCCCGCGCGTCGGGGCTGCTGATCGAGTCGCAAGTGGACAGTCTCGAGGCGGCGCCGCCGATGGTCGCCCGGGCGGCGTACCGCGTGGTGCAGGAGGCGGTGACGAACGTCGCGAAACACGCGCCGGGCGCGGCCGTGACCGTACGGGTGCTCAGCTCGCCGGCGAGCACCGAGATCCGGGTGGTGAACGCGCGGCCGCCCGCGGGTCCGTTGCCGGGGGCGTCGGGCAGGCGGGGGCTGATCGGGCTGCGTGAGCGCGTCCGGCTCGTCGGGGGTGCGCTGCGGGCGGGGCCCGATGCGGGGGGCGGCTTCGAGGTCGTGGCCACGCTGCCGCACGACGCCGCTCCGGGGCCCGCTTCCGAGGTGGACGCCGACGTCGAGCAGTCCGAGTCGGCGCGCGAGTGGGAACTGGCACGGCGGGACGTGCGGCGCAGCCTGGTGCAGGCGATCGTGATCCCGCTGGCGTTGTTCGGCGTGGTGATCGGCGGCAGCGGGGTGGCGTTCCTCGTGCAGTGGTACGGCTCGGAGGTGTCGATGGGGGTCTATCAGCAGATCCGGCTGGGGGCGACGCGGGAGTCGATCGCACCGCTGCTGCCTTCGCAGCAACGGCTGTTGAAACCGCAGTACGGCGAGCCGCCGAAGCCCGCCGGGAGCACGTGCGAGTACTACGGCACTTCGCGCAGCTGGTGGAACGTGCGTTACGCCGCGATTCGGCTCTGCTTCGAGGGCGACCGGCTCGTGACGAAGGATCTCTACAGTGAGGACGAACCGTGATCCGGGTGCTGCTGGCCGACGACGAGGCCATGATCCGCGCGGGCGTCGCGGCGATCCTGGCGGCCGACGCCGGCATCGAGGTCGTCGCGGAAGCCGCCGACGGCCGTGAAGCCGTGGCCCAGGCCCTGGCCACCCGGCCCGACGTGGTGCTGCTCGACATCCGCATGCCGGTCCTCGACGGCCTCGCCGCGGGCGCCGAGATCCGCCGCGTGCTGCCGGACGCCGGCGTGATCATCCTGACGACCTTCGGCGAAGACGCCTACATCGAACGCGCCCTGGGCTTCGGCGCCAGCGGCTTTCTGCTGAAGGCCGGCGACCCCCGCGAACTGCTGTCGGGCATCCACGCCGTCGCGGACGGCGCCGCGTTCCTCTCCCCGAAGGTCGCGTCCCGCGTCATCGCCCGCCTCTCCGGCGGCGCTCTCACCCGTGGCGCGGCGGCCCGCGACCGCATCGCCGCCCTGACGACCCGCGAACGCGAAGTCCTCACACACCTCGCGACGGGCCTGTCCAACGCCGACATCGCCGCACGCATGTTCGTCGTCGAAGGCACGGTCAAAGCCCACGTCAGCACCATCCTCACCCGCCTGGGCGCCCGCAACCGCGTCCAGGCCGCGATCACGGCTTACGAGGCCGGCCTGGTCGGCGGCGAAGCGGAGTAAACCGAGCCGCTGATCGCCGGACCACCCCAATGTCGCGTTGGGTGCGCTCCGCCACCCCGCGGCCGCCGGCCGACAGCGAGACAAGAGGCCCGCGCCGCACCGCGCACAGGTCGGCCGACGCGCCGGCCGCGCTGCGCAATGGCCGCTGGTGTGCGTGGGAACCCGCGTGTCACGGGTGGTCGGCGGCAGCGCTGGTTCGGGGCAGGCGTGGCGGCTGCCAGTCGTTGATCCAGTTCTCCGCCCGAGCCATCGCCGACGGCGGGGCCAGCCGCAGTAGCGCGGTGCGCACGGCGGCCCCGACCGGGTTGCGCAACAGCGGACCCAGCGAGCCCGCGCGGATCGACGTTCGCCAGACGCGCTGGCTGCGCGGGCGGCGCAGGGCGTCGTAGTCGCGTAGGCCGGAGGCCACGTCGGAAGTCCCGGCCAGGCAGGCGGCCAGCACGACCGCGTCCTCGATGCCCTGGCAGCCGCCCTGGCCCAGGTAGGGCGGCATGGCGTGGGCGGCGTCGCCGAGGAGGGCGAGGTGGTGGTGGGCGTAGGAGGGCAGCGGCGTGGCCAGGTGGCGCAGGTCGTGGTGCAGGACTTCGGGTGAGGAGGCGATCAGCGTGCGCCACAAGGGGTACCGCGAAAGCAGGTAGGCGCGCGGGTCGGCGTGGCGGATGCCTTCCGGGCGGGCCTCGGCGATCCACCAGTAGACGCGGCCGTCGCGCAGGGGGAGGGCGCCGATTTCGGTGCCGCGGCCCCACTGGAGGCTCAGCTCGGCGCCGGGCAGTTCGGCGACGCCGCGGAAGGCCGTGCCGCGGCTGTAGGCCACGCGCGAGTGCGGGTAGAGCGAGGTGCGGATCGGGCTGTGGATGCCGTCGGCGGCGACCACCAGGTCTGCGCGGACGGTGCCGGAAGCGTGCGTGACCAGGCCGTCCGGGGTTGCGGACAGCACGTCGACCCCCGTGTGCAGGCTCGATGCAGGCAGCTCGGCGCACAGCGCGGTGATCAGGTCAGCACGGTGGATCGCGGCGAGTGGCAGTCCGTAGCGCTGCACGTAGGCGTCCTGGCTCCACGTCGCCAGCCGGCGGCCGTGCCGGTCGAGCACGGTGCCGTCGCGTTGGGGCTGCAGCGGCGCGTCGACGCCGAGCTCCGCCAGCGCCCGCTGCGCGTTGGGCCAGATCGAGATCCCCGCGCCGATGGCCGAGAACTCCGGCGCCCGCTCGCACACCGTCACCCGCCAGCCGGTGTGGTGCAGCCCCACGGCCGCGCTCAGCCCCACGATGCCCCCGCCGATCACGACTGCGTGCCGTTGCTCCATGACCGTCTCCTCTACGTTTGTAGAGGACTCTACACCTGTAGTGTGCTGATCGTGGACAGGATTTCGGCGATCGGCGACGCGGCCATCGAGGTGATCGCGGCCGACGGCATGCGCGGGCTCACCCACCGGGCCGTCGACCGGGCCGCGGGGTTGCCGGCGGGCTCGACGTCGTACTACGCCCGCACGCGCGCCGCGCTGCTGGAGCTCGCGATCAAGCGCATGGTGGAGCTCGACCAGTCGGACACCGACCCGGCCGCGCAGGACATCGCCGAGGTGCTCGCTTCGACGGTCCACGCCGCCATCACCGTCGGCCGCTCCCGAATGCTCGCCCGTTACGAGTTCGCCCTCGAAGCCACCCGCCGCCCGGAGCTGCGCGCGGCCTACGACGCCGGCGGCCTCGAAATCCGCGAGCTCTGCGTCGCGCTCCTCGGCGCCGCCGGCTCCACGAATCCCCAGCGTCACGCCCGCGTGCTCCTCAACTGGCTCGACGGCTCGATCTTCGACGCCCTCGCCGGCACCGGGTCGACGAATCCGCCCGATCAGGAAGAGCTCGCCGAGGGGGCCCGAGCCGTCCTCAATGGACTCGGCATTCCCAGCACACTGTGAAGGGGCCCCTCGCAAGAGGCCCCTTCACAGAATGCGAAACCCGATCAGGCGTCACGCCGCTTCAGCACCGAAGTGCCGAGGAAGAGCCCCGCCGCCGCCCACACCAGGCAGATCAGCACGCCCACCCACGGCGAGTACGGCGAAACCCCACCCAGCAACGGATTCGTCTCCCCGGCCGGCACCATCCCGTTGATCCCCGCGAACGCCGGGAAGTAGTTCATGATCTCCGGCGCCACATAAGCGGAAAGCAGCATCGGCAACGGCAACAGCAGCACCATCGTCACCACGATCGTCCCCGCCGCGCTGCGCAACGCGAACCCGATGCCCGCGCACAGCACTCCCAGCAGCGCGAAGTACACCCCCATGCCCGCAGCCGCCGCGAACCCGTCGCCGAACGTGGTCGTCAGCGCCGCGCCCGGCATCAGCACCGCCGCGGTCGCCATGCCGAGCAGCGCCACCACCACGCCGTACGCGAACAGCACCGGCACCAGCACGGCCGCCTTCGCCAGCGCCAACGTCGAACGCACCGGCACCCACTGCAGCGTCGAGCGGATGCTGCCGCTGGCGTACTCGCTCGTGACGAACAGCGTGGCCACCGCGATCACGCAGAACTCGGTGAGGTAGATCGAGCCGTTGACCACGATGTCGTGCGGGCCCTGCGGCGGACTGGTGTCGCCCAGCCGTTGTGACAGCCCGGAAACGCCGCTGTAGAGCAGCATCAGCAGCACGCCGCCGGCGAGGCTCCACCACGTGCTGCGCACCGACCAGAACTTCGTCCACTCCGACGCGACGGCCCCCGAAAGCCCGCCGCCCGCGCGTACCTGCGTGGTCGTCATGCCGTCACCCCGTATTCCACCGACGAAGCGGTCAGTTCCATGTACGCCTGCTCCAGCGAAGCCGTCCGCTCGCCGAGGCCGTGCAGCCGCACGCCCAGCTCGTGGGCGAGATCGCCGACTTCGCCGACGCCGGCGCCGGTCACCACCAGCTCGTCGGCCTCGCCGGGGTCCACCGCGGCACCGCGTGTGAGCAGGTGCCGGGCGAGCGTGTCGCGCTCGACGGGCGTGGGCACGCGCACCGAGACCGAGCTGAGCGAGTTGCCGGCGATGAACTCGTCGACGGGCGCGTCGGCCAGCAGTTTTCCTTTGCCGATGACCACGAGGTGGTCGGCCGTCAGCTGCATCTCGCTCATCAGGTGGCTCGACACGAACACCGTGCGACCCTCCTCGGCGAGCGAGCGCATGAGCTGGCGCACCCAGCGCACGCCGTCGGGGTCGAGGCCGTTCACCGGCTCGTCGAACATCAGCACGCCGGGATCGCCGAGCAGCGCGCCCGCGATTCCCAGCCGCTGTCCCATGCCGAGCGAGAACTGGCCCGCTCGCTTGCCGGCGACGTCGGTGAGCCCGACTGTCGCCAGCACCTCCTCGACGCGTGACGCCGGAATGCCGTTGCTGCGCGCCATCGCGAGCAGGTGGCGCCCGGCGCTACGGCCCGGGTGCAGTGCCTTCGCTTCGAGCAGCGCGCCGACCTCGCGCAGCGGGTGCTTGAGCTCGGCGTACGGCTTGCCGTTCACCAGCACGCTGCCCGCCGTGGGCCGGTCGAGGCCCACCGTCATGCGCATGGTCGTCGACTTGCCCGATCCGTTCGGCCCGAGGAACCCGGTGACGCTGCCTGGTGCGACGACGCACGTGAGCCCGTCGACGACCGTCTTCTCCCCGTAGCGCTTCGTCAATCCGCGAAGCGTGATCATGTGCCCTCCCATGGGTTCGATCCCTTGGGAAGGAAGTCTGCGGTTCGAGGGGCACCGCGGGCATCGGACTTCCGGCTCGCGCGACCCCCGACCTTCGGCAGGGGTCAGCGCGACCGGCGGGTGGTGTGGCGCGTCGGCTTGGCCGTCGCCGGGTCCTCGGGCCACGGGTGCTTCGGGTACCGGCCGCGCAGGTCGGCGCGCACGGCCGCGTACCCGGTGCGCCAGAACGACTCCAGGTCGGCCGTCACCGCGGCGGGCCGGCCGGCGGGGGAGAGCAGGTGCAGCAGCACGGGGACGCGGCCGTCGGCGACGGTCGGGGTGGCGGTCCAGCCGAACGTTTCCTGCAGCTTCACCGCGAGCACAGGCTGGTCGCCGGTGTAGTCCACCCGGTAGTGCGAGCCGGACGGGACTTCGAGGCGGTCGGGCGCCAGTTCGTCCAGCCGCGCGGCTTCGGGCCACGGCAGCAGGCCGCGCAGGGCACTGCCGGCATCGACCGTGGCAAGGTCGGCGCGGCGGCGAGCCCGGGAGAGGTCGAGCCAAGTGTCCACTTCGGACAGCAGGGTGTCGTCGTCCACGGCCGGCCACGGCGCGCCGAGAGTGCGGTGCAGGAATGCCACGCGCTCACGCAGGCGCCGGCCGTCTTCGCTCCAGCGCAGCAGACCCAGGCCTTCGGCACGCAGGCCGGTGACCAGAGCGTCGTGCACGAGTTCGGGTTGCGGTGAGCGCAGCGGACGTTCGGCGAGCACGATGGCGCCGAGGCGGCGGAGCCGCCGGGCGACGACGTCGCCGTCCCATGCGACTTCGTCCACTTCGGACACCAGTGCGGGTGCGGCTCGCACGGCCAGGGTTTCGTCGGCGACGGCGGCGAGCCGGATCGTGCCCTGCACGCGGCCGGGGTCACGCGTGGCTTCGCCGACGGCCAGCCACTCGGCGTCGCCGAGGCCACTGCCCGCGGGGAGTTCCGCCGCGGTGCCGCCGGCCATGAGGTACACGGGCGTGCTGCCGGTCCGACGTTTCGCGAGCCGTTCGGGATGGGCCAGCGCGACGACCAGCGCGGCGTCGGGTTTGCCCGCGCTCCCCGGGGATTTCACCAGACCGGAAAGCCGCCGGACCTCCGTTTTCCACCGCCGCGCCGCGTCGTCCGTGCCGCTGCGCAGGCGCCGCAGCTCGGCCTCGACGTCGGTCAGCTGCGCGCCCGCGTCGAGCAGTGCCACGACCTCGGCGGCCGCGCGCGTACCAACGGCGGCGGACCCGTCGAGCAGCGCGCGGGCGAGCCGCGGGTGCAGGCCGAGGTCGGCCATCCGGCGGCCGCGCGAGGTGACGGTGCCGTCGGCGGTCGTCGCGCCCAGCGTGACCAGCAACGTGCGCGCGGCGGCCAGCGCGCCCTCGCCCGGCGGGTCCCACCACGCCAGCCCGCTGCCGTCCGGCGTCGACCAGCACGCGAGCTCCAGCGCGAACCGCGCGAGCTCGGCCGTGCGGATCTCCGGCTCCGGGTACGCGGGCAGCGTCGCCTGTTCGTGCTCCGGCCAGCAGCGATACGCGCGGCCGGACGCTTCGCGGCCCGCGCGTCCGGCGCGTTGCTCGGCGACGGCCGCGGACACGCGCACGGTCGCCAGCCCGGCCAGGCCGCGCCGGTGGTCCACCCGCGGCACGCGGGCGAGCCCGGAGTCCACCACGGACCGTACGCCGGGCACGGTGAGGCTCGACTCCGCGACGGCCGTCGCCAGCACCACGCGCCTGCGGTCGCGGGGCCGCAGCGCCTCGTCCTGGCGGGCGGCGGTGAGGCGGCCGTGCAGCGGCAGCACGTCGGCGTCGAGCGAGCCCAGCTGTGCGGTCGTGCGCGCGATTTCCCCGGCGCCGGGCAGGAACGCGAGCACGTCACCGTCCCCTTCGGACAGTGCCAGCCGGATCGTGGACGCGACCGTCGCCTCGATTCGCGCGCCACGGGCGGGCGCGCGGTAGGTCAGCTCGACGGGGTAGGTGCGGGCGTGCGCGGTCACCACCGGCGCGTCGCCGAGCAATTCGGCGAGCCGTCCGGCGGCGACGGTCGCCGAGGTCGCGAGCAGCCGCAGGTCTTCGCGCAGGCCGGCGCGGACGTCGAGCAGGAGCGCGAGCAGCAGGTCGGCGTCGAGGTGGCGTTCGTGGCACTCGTCGAGCAGCACCGTCGAGACGCCGGCGAGCTCGGGGTCGTTCTGCACGCGCCGCACGAGCAGACCCGACGTCACGACCTCGATCCGGGTGCGCGGAGACACCTTCCGGTCGCCGCGGACCGCGTACCCGACCGTTTCGCCCACCGGTTCACCCAGCAGCGCGGCCATCCGCGAAGCCGCGGCGCGGGCAGCGAGGCGGCGCGGTTCGGCGACCACGACGCGGCCGCCGCCGTTCTCCAACGCGAGCGGCACGAGCGTGGTCTTGCCGGTGCCGGGCGGCGCGACCAGCACGGCGGTGCCGTGGTCGGCGAGCGCCGCCAGCACGTCGGGCAGCACCGCGCGAACGGGCAGGTCAGGCAGGTTTTCCAGGCGGCTCACTGCTCGGTGATCTCCGGCGGCTTCGGCAGCGGGTAGTTCGACGGGCCGATGTTGGCCTGCAGCGACCGCAGCCAGTCGCCGTCCGAAACCATCTTGCGGATGGCGTCGTCCACGGCGTGCTGGCCCTCGGTGTCGCCCTTGTGCAGGCCGACGCCGTAGCGCTCGGTCGAGAACGGGTGCCCGACCACGCGCAGCAGCTCGGGGTCCTGCGCGACGTAGCCGGCGAGGATCACCGCGTCGGTGGTCACGGCGTCGACTTGGCCGGCGAGCAGGGCTGTCACACAATCGGGGTATCTCGGGTACTCGACGAGCTGCACGGCCTGCGCGAACTTGTCGCGCACCTGCTGGGCCGGCGTCGAGCCGGTGACCGAGCACAGGCGACGGCCGTTGAGGCTCTCCGGACCGGTGATGTCCGACGATGTGAGCCGCACCAGCAGGTCCTGTCCGGTGACGAAGTAGGGCCCCGCGAACGACACGAGCTGCTTGCGCTTGTCGGTGATCGAATAGGTGGCCACCACGAGGTCGACGCTGCCGGAGGTGAGATCCGACTCGCGCGTGGCCGGCGTGGTCTCGTGCCACGTGATGTGGGCCGGATCCACGCCCAGCTGGCCGGCGACGAACTTGGCGACGTCCACGTCGAAGCCCACGAACCGGCCGTCGATCGTGCGCTGCGAGAGGCCGGGTTGGTCGAAGCGGATCCCGATCGTGAGGTGGTCACCGTCACGCGCGCGCTTGACGAGCGAATCGCCGGGCGAAACCGTCCCCGGACCGCAGGCCACGCACGTGACCAGCAGCAACAGGGCGGTGACCACCGCGCGAACTCGCATGCTCGCCTCCCGTCGGTGGGTGTTGACAACTCACGAAGTTCTCAGGTCCGGCGGCTAGCCTAAGCGTGTGCGACGACTGCCCCAACCCGCGCTCGACACCATCGGCACCCTCGCCCGCCTCGGGCTCGCCGCCGTGTGGCTCGTTTCGGGTGCCATAAAACTGGCCTCGCCGGGGCAGACGTTCATCGCCGTGCAGGCCTACGACGTGCTGCCGAGCGCGCTGGTCCGGCCGGTCGCGACCGCGTTGCCGCTGGTCGAACTGGTGCTGGGCCTGCTGCTGCTGTTCGGCCTGGCCACGCGCTGGGTCGCCACCGCGGCGCTGGTCATGCTGGCCGTGCTCGTGACGGGCATCGCGCAGTCGTGGGCGCGCGGGCTGAGCATCGACTGCGGGTGCTTCGGCGGCGGCGGCCACGTGGCCGCCGGCCAGACCCAGTACCCGCAGGAGATCCTGCGGGACACCGGGTTCGCGGTGCTGGCCGTGTGGCTGATGGTGCGTCCGCGTTCGTTCTTCTCGGTCGACGGCTGGCTCGGCTGGGGACGGCGCCGCGCGGCGGTGGAGGATTCCGCTGTGGAGGATTCCGTGGAGACCGGGAGCTCCGCGGCGCTCGCGAACAACGCGGGCATCGTTGAAGGGAAATAGGAACCGTGGGTGAAGCAGCGCGGAAGCGCCAACGCCAGGCGCAGGCCGCGAAGTCGGTCGCGCAGGCGAGGGGTGCCTCGGGCGACCGGAACAAGATCATCGCCGTTGTCGTGGCGGTCGTGGTCGTCGCCGCGGTGGTGATCGGCGGCGTCGTGTGGATCAACTCGAGCAAGAACTCGACCGAGGGCACGGCCATCGCGCCGACCACGTCCACGACGCTCGGCCCCGGCGTGGTCGAGAAGCTCGACGGCGTGGTCGTCTCCGTCGGCAAGCCCGGCGCACCCAAGACCATCGATCTGTACGCCGACTTCCTGTGCCCGTACTGCAAGCAGCTGCAGGACACCTACGGTCCGAAGATGGAGCAGGCCGTCAACAGCGGCCAGCTGACCGTCCGGTACCACATGGTGACGCTGCTCAACGAGAGCTCGGACCCGCCGGGCTACTCGCTCGATTCGGCCAACGCGGCGCTCGCCGCCGTCTCCTCGCAGAAGTTCACCGCGTTCCACGACGCGCTGTTCAAGAGCCAGCCGGAAGAAGGCGGGCGCGGCTACGACAAGGCGCAGCTGATCAAGCTCGGCCACGACCTGGGCATCACCGACCCGAAGTTCGACCAGGCGGTGAACGCCGGGACCTACAACCAGCAGATCCAGGCCGCTTTCCAGCAGACGGAGAACGACCCGAACCTGGCCCAGGACTTCCCGAACGGCGCGCACGGCTTCGGCACCCCGACCGTCGCGGTCAACGGCAAGGCCATCTCCACCCAGGGCGACTGGCTCACCGGCGTGCTGACCGGCACCGGCAGCTGACCACTGATCCGGTCATTTCGCCTGTCCGGGCACAACCCGTCCGTTAACCTGGCCCTCTCGGCTCAGGGGAGGGGCGGGTTGTGTCCGGTTTTCATTCTGGTTTTCACGCCGACGACGGCGCCTACGAGACGTACGCGCGTCAGGTCGATCCACTCGGCGACGACGTCCGGCAGGCGGGCTCGCGACACCTCGCCCCGCACGTGACGGTCGGTTTCTCCGACATGGGCCACGAGTCCGGCTTCTCCGGCGCGTACGGCGCGCGCATGCGTTCGCTTCAGGAGCGGCTGCACGCCCTCGGCGGTGGGTGGCACCAGGTCGGCGAGGCCGCGCGGCGCACGCAGGGCAACTTCGCCGCGGTGGAGGAGGAACACGGCGACGCGCTCCGCAGGCTTCGGTGACGGCCGAGGTCGAGCAGGTCGTGCGCGGCGGGCTGGACACCACGAACCAGTTCGCGGCCAAGCTCAAGCACGACCCGGGTGCCCTCCACGGCGCGCGTGACGGGCACGTGGCGCTGCAGGCGTCCGTCGGCCAGGTCCGGGACCAGGCCGGCGCGCAGCGTTCTCAGCTCGCCGATTCCGCGTCGGGCTACACCGCCGATCGCGCGGCCGCGACGTCGCAGGGCCTGGAGAAGGAGATCCAGGACCTGCTCGACGAGAGCGCCGAGATCGAGAAGGCCGTGGCCGCGGCGGCCGAGACACTGCACGTCGGCGAGATCCGCAACGACCAGGTGCGCGACCAGATCGTGCGGGAGATCGCGGCGTCGATGAAGGCGCTGCAGGCCGTGAACGGGATCCAGCCGCCGGAGAGCCGCGCGGCCGCGGCCAGGCAGATCCTGCTGCAACTGCAGACGAAGATCGGGCAGCTCACCGGGCAGGCAGCCACGTTCTCGGAGCAGACGATCAACCAGCTGACCTCGCTGGGCCGGCAGCTGGGCGGGTCGGACTCGACCACGACCCGCGCGGCGTCGTCGACGCACGTGCCGCAATCGTTCAACAGCAACGGCGCGCACGCGGGCGGCGGTGGTGGGAGCGACGGCGGTGGTGGGAGCGACGGCGGTGGTGGTGGTTTCGTCGGGAAGCCGCGGCTGCCGGTGGCGATCCCGCCGCAGCCGGGCACGGGCGTCGACATCAACCTGCCCGGCGGGCGGACGGTGAAGGCGCCCAACGAGACGGCCGCGAAGGCCGTGCGCGCCGCGTTGTCGCAGCTCGGCGTGCCGTACGTGTGGGGCGGCACCGCGCGCGGGCAGGGGCTCGACTGCAGCGGGTTGACCATGACGTCGTACCAGGACGCGGGTTTGCAGCTGCCGCGCACGGCCCGGCAGCAGACCGTGGGTGCCGAGGTGCCGTCGATCGACCAGCTGCTGCCCGGCGACCTCGTGGTGTGGTCCGGTCACGTCGCCATGGTGATCGGCGACGGGCAGATGGTCGAGGCGGGCGATCCCGTGCAGGTCAGCAAGATCCGCACGACGAACGCGGGTCAGCAGTTCATCGGTTTCTACCGGCCGACGGGGTGAGGTTTGGTGGCTGAGTTCGATGTCGGTCTGGAAGCCGCGCGCATCGCGGACGCTTCCGCGCGCGCCGGTGCGGAAGCGTCCGCGAGGTTCGCGCGGTCGGGCCCGGTGGTGGGCAAGGCGGAGTCGCACGGGGTCGCCGTGTCGGTGGCGCCCGGCGGCTTGCTGGTGGATCTCGGGATTTCGCGTGCTGCTTTGCGTTCCGGCTCGGACGCGCTGGCGGCGTTGATCATGGAGCTTTCGAACCGAGCCACGCGCCGCGCGGGCGACCGGATGAACGAGGTCCTTTCGCCGGTGCTCGACCAGGACCAGCTGGCGTCGCTGGGGTACGAACGGCTGACCGAGGATGATCCCGATGCCCAGTACTCGTGAGCTGATCGACCAGGCCCGCGCCCGCGAGGCCGCGCTGTCGCAGGTCGCGGCCCTGATGACCGACGCGCGCGGCTCGGCCCACGCCCTCGACGGCACGGTCGAGGTCACCGTCGACGCCCTCGGTGCGTTGCGCCGGCTCTGGCTGGCGCCGTCGGTGACCGACGCGGACCCGGCGCGGCTGGCCGCGTTGATCCTCGAGGTCACGCGGCTGGCGATGGTCGAGGCCACGCAGGACTGCTACAACAAAGTCGCGCTCCAGCTGGGAGAAGACGTGACGCTGCTGATCGAGCAGCTCTCCGGCCAACCCGCCCCGGCGCGCTCCGCGGACGACGACCCGGGCATGACCGTGGAGGAGTTCCAGCGGCTCCGCTCGGAACGGCTCGCCCGGCCGACCCGACGCAATTCCGCCCGTCCCTCCGCCTCCGCAGAAGACGACGCGTATTTCGACAACGCGTCGCCCTGGTCCGGCTAACGGCGCGGCGGCAACTTCCCGCACAACGCCTGGGGAAACTGCGGCAGCGCGGCGCGGATTTCTTCGCAGGTCCCGGTTTTCGTGCCGTTCTCCTGCTTCCAGCCCCGCGCCTCCCACGAGTAGACGACACGCTGCACCGGCCCGGTCCCGGGAACGCAGCTCGTGCCGTCGACCGGGCAGTCGCCGACGTGCCGGTTGAGGTCGAACACCAGCCACTGCCCGTCACACGCGAGCACGTCGCGCACCCCGTGCAGGTGCTTCACCGGCACGTCCAGGTCGAACACCGCCCGGTCGACCCACTCGTCCGCACAGTGATCGGCCGGCGGTGTGCAGCCGAGGAACTCGTCGCAGCGGGCGAACGTGGCGCCCGTGCGGTGCCAGGCTTCGTTGTTCAGCACCAGAGCGCGGTTGCCGATCGGGGCCGTCGCGGTGAAGGGGATCTCCGCGGGTTGCTCTGTGGGGCAACCGCCGTAGGCCGAATTCGACGATTCGAAGACCACGTTGGCATGGATGGCGGTGGCCAGCTCGTCCGGTGTTTCGGACATCGTCTCGACGCGCGGTGAACGCGAGCAGTTGGGCCCGCCGGCGGGCAGCAGCACGTGGATCACGACCGAAGCCGGGTCCGGGCCGGGGCGGATGCCGTCGACCGGTGCGGTGACCGTGACCCAGGTGTGCGGGGCGGTCGAAGCCGTGGGTGCCGCCGGCGTCGTTCGCGACAAGACGTAAACGAGCGCCCCGATCACCAGAACGGCGAGCACGATGAGTGTGGGTGCGACGAACTTGCGAGTCATGGTCCCTCCCCAGGCCGAGAGCCAGATTACCCGGTACGGCCGCATTGTTCGCCCGTTCCGCGGTCCCGGTCACCGGCAACCGGTTTGTCCGCAAGGTCTGGACCACTTGGAAAACCTGTGCATTAATTCAAGACGTGAAGTTTGGTGGCTCGACGAGGAGTAGCCGGATGCGCGTCGGACGTTCGATCACGCTGGGGGTGCTGGCCGCGGCGCTGACGGTGAGCGCGCACGCGCCCGCGCTGGCCGGGAACCAACCTGCGTACAAGGACGCGCGGCGGCCGGTTTCGGTGCGCGTCGCGGATCTGATGAAGCGCATGACGCTCGACGACAAGCTCGGGCAGATGATGCAGGCCGAGCGGCTGGGCGTGAAGTCGCCGACGGACGTGACGACGGGGCGGCTCGGGTCGCTGCTGTCGGGCGGCAGCTCGCAGCCGACGCCGAACACGCCGGCCACCTGGGCCGACATGTACGACGGCTTCCAGAAAGCCGCGCTGGCGACGCCGCTGGGCATTCCGCTGATCTACGGCGTCGACGCGGTGCACGGCCACAACGGCGTGTACGGCGCGACCGTTTTCCCGCACAACATCGGGCTCGGCGCGTCGCGCGATCCGAAACTGGTGGAGAAGATCGGCCGCGCCACGGCGGAAGAGGTGTCCGGCACGGGCATCGACTGGGACTTCGCGCCGTGCCTGTGCGTCGCGCGCAACGACCGCTGGGGGCGGACGTACGAGTCGTTCGGCGAGGTGCCGCAGCTCGCCACGGAGATGACGTCGATCATCACCGGCCTGCAGGGCCGGTCACTGGGCGGGCCGGCGTCGGTGCTGGCGACGGCGAAGCACTACGTCGGCGACGGCGGCACCACCGGCGGCGTCAATGAGGGCAACACGCAGCTCAGCGAGCAGGAGCTGCGCGCGATCCACCTGCCGCCGTTCAAGGAGGCGGTGAAGCGCGGCGTCGGCTCGGTGATGGTGAGCTACTCGAGCTGGAACGACGTGAAGCTGCACGCGAACAAATACCTCGTCACCGACGTCCTCAAGAACGAGCTCGGTTTCGACGGCATCGTCGTCTCGGACTACAACGGCGTCGACAAGATCGACGGCCAGACCGGCTTCACCCCCGACGAGGTCGAGGCGTCGATCAACGCCGGCATCGACATGGTGATGGTGCCCTACGACTGGCAGAAGTTCATCGACACCCTGCGCACCCTCGTGCAGGACGGCAAGGTGCCGATGTCCCGCATCGACGACGCCAACCGCCGCATCCTCACGAAGAAGTTCCAGCTGGGGCTTTTCGAACACCCGCTGACCGATCGGCGTTACCTCAGCACCATCGGAAGTCAGGAACACCGCGATCTCGCGCGCCAGGCGGTGCGGGAGTCACAAGTGTTGTTGAAGAACGAACACAACGTGTTGCCGCTCGACAAGAGCCGCAACAAGATCTTCGTGGCCGGCAAGAGCGCCGACGACCTGGGCAACCAGGCCGGCGGCTGGACCGTCGGCTGGCAGGGCACGTCGGGACCGGTCATCCCGGGGACGACGATCCTGCAGGGCATCGAGAATACCGTGAAGAAGTCTTCCACCGTCACCTTCAGCAAGGACGGCAGCGGGATCGACAAGTCCTACGACGTCGCCGTCGCCGTGGTGGGGGAGACGCCGTACGCGGAAACCAAGGGCGACCGGCCGGGGGACATGGGCCTCGACGCCACGGATCTCGCGACGCTGCAGAAGCTGCACGACTCGGGTGTGCCCACGGTGGTCGTGCTGGTTTCGGGCCGTCCGCTGGACATCGCGAAGCAGCTGCCGGACTGGGCCGGCCTGATCGAATCGTGGCTGCCGGGCAGCGAAGGCCAGGGCGTGGCCGACGTGCTCTTCGGCGACTACAACCCGACCGGCAAGCTGCCGGTCACCTGGATGCGCAGCGCCGACCAGCAGCCGATCAACGTCGGCGACGGGAAGCCCGCGCTGTTCCCCTTCGGCTACGGGCTGCGCTACCACCAGCGTTTCCCGTGGTGATGCACCAGAAGTAACCCTTCCTCCGCTCCCCATCCCCCACCGGAAGGATCGCCCATGTTCGCCAAACGACGCCCGTTCGGGCTGGTCGGGAAAGCACTGGTGTTCTTCGCCGCGTGCCTCGGCCTCGCGTACGGTTCGCCCGCGCTGACGCCGCACGCCGCTGCCGCGACACCGTTCAAAGTGCTCGCCTTCTACAGCGGCACGTACGACGCGGCACACATCAGCTTCGAAAACGAAGCGCGCCCGTGGTTCCAGCAGCAGGCGGCGGCCAACGGCTACACGTTCACGGCCACCAACAACTGGAACCAGCTCACGTCGCTGACCACCTCGCAGGCCGCGGTGGTGATGTTCCTCGACGACCAGCCGCAGTCGCAGGCGCAGTTCGACGGGTTCAAGCGCTACATGGACTCCGGTGGCGGGTTCTTCGGCTTCCACGTGACGGCGTACAACGACAGCTCGACGCCGTCGTACGCGAACTGGTTCCACAACGACTTCCTCGGCACCGGCCGCTTCGTCTCCAACTCGTGGGGCCCGACCGGTGAGACGCTGAAGATCGAGAACCGCACGCACCCGTCCACGGTGAACCTGCCGGCGACGATCCAGTCGTCGGTGAGCGAGTGGTACTCCTGGCAGAACGACCTGCGCCAGAACCCGAACATCTCGATCCTGGCCTCGCTCGACCCCGGTACGTTCCCGGTCGGCGACGACCCGTCCCAGACGTGGTACAGCGGGTACTACCCGATCATGTGGACGAACAAGAACTACAAGATGATCTACGCGAACTTCGGCCACAACAAGATGAACTACGACACGAACACCGCGCTGTCGTCGACGTTCGCCAGCCCCGACCAGAACCGCTTCGTGCTCGACGGCCTGCGCTGGCTCGGCGGCGCGACCGGTGACGGCGGCACCACGCCACCGGCCGGCGGGATCTCGCCCTCCGCGTGGTACCCGGTGGTGAACAAGGCCACCGGCAAGTGCGTCGACGCGGCCGCGGCGGGCACGGCCAACGGAACCGTGGTGCAGCAGTACACCTGCAACGCCACCAACGCGCAGCAGTACCAGTTCCAGCCGACCAGCGACGGGTACGTGCGCGTGAACAACCGCGGCAACGCGGCCGAAGTGCTCGACGTGCAGGATGTGTCCACTGCGGACAACGCCGGCATCCAACTGTGGTCCTACAGCAACGGCGCGAACCAGCAGTGGCTGCCGGTGTCCGAAGGTGGCGGCTACTACCACCTGACCGCCCGGCACAGCGGCAAGTGCCTGACGGTGCCCGGCGGCTCGACGGCCGACTCCGTGCGGCTCGTGCAGTCGACGTGCAACGGTGGTGCGGCGCAGTCGTTCAAGATCGCTTGAGTTTTCGGTACGTGCCGGGCCTTCGTTGACGCGGCGGTTGGACCGGCGCACGGCCGCCTCGGGGTTTCCTGCCCCGGGGCGGCCTTTCACGCCGGTCGCCAGGTGGTCTGGGCGCGGATCACGACCACGGCGAGCGCCAGGAGCGCCACGGCGATCACGACGGCGGCCCAGCGGCCTTGTTCGTTGGCAGACCACGCCGCGGCGACGGGGAGCAGGACGAGGGACGTCGTGAGGTAGGCGAGGTGGGTGCCGAGCTCGGCCGGGCGGTCTCCGGTGAGGAGGCCGATGACGTCGGCGACGGCCTGGACGATCAGGGCCAGCTCCACGACGGCGAGCGCGGGGAGGGTCCTGCCGCGGCGGTAGCGGCCGGCGAGCCCGGTGCCGAGCACGGCGAGCCCGCCGGCCACGCAGACCACCGTGGTGGCGAAGGCCAGGGTTTCGATCACGCCGTTGCCTGGCGTGTGTTCGGTTGTGCTTCGCGTTGTGCCCGGGCTTTGCGACGGCGGCGTTTCGAGCCGGAGCGGAACAGCCAGGTCGAGATCCCCGTGAGCATCAACGCCAGCGGCGCGAGCCCGAGGACGAACCAGACGATCCGCCACCAGCCACCGACGAGCCAGCCGAAGTGGGCGGGCTCGAAAACCTTGTCGTAGAACGAGTTCGCGCCCGGCTGGGGTTTCGCGTCCACATCGGACACGTGGGTGGCGTCGTGGCTGTCGACGTACACGGTGTGGTCGCCGCCGAAGAACGCGCGAGCGCCGTAGGGCTGGTAGCCCTCACTGGCGATGGAGACGGTGTAGTAGCCGTCTTGCGGTGTGGTCAGGTAGCGGATTTCCCCGGGGGTTTCGGCCAGGGCTGCCTTCGCTGCGCGGTCGATGCCGATCTCCGGCGTGCCGGGCGCGGCGGCGTTGGCGGTGAACGAGTACTTCTGCGGGTCGGCGGCCGTCCCGCCGGTGACCGCGAGCCACGCGTCCTTGACCGGCGGCAGGGAGAACGCGGCGCCCGTGACGCCCCACATCAGCACGAACGGCACCGCGACGATGCCGATCACGTTGTGCAGGTCGTAGTCGCGCGCGAAGCGGCCTTTGCCCGTGCGGACGCGGAAGCCGTGGGAGAAGCGCCGGAAGCCGGGCCACCACACGACGATGCCGGTGATCGTGAGCAGCACCATCAGCAGCCCGAGCACGACCAGGAGCAGCAGCCCCCAGTTCGTGCCGGGCGGCCAAGCGAACCCGACGGTCGGCACGGGTTTCGCGAGCCACGACACGTAGCCCGGGTAGCCCTCGCAGGTCAGGCCGCAGTCGTGGAGGTTCGCGAGGAATCCCATTACCCCGCTCTCGAGGCGGGCGCGGCCGTTGACGTGCCCGGTCCCGGGGTCGACCGCGTACGCCTCGGCGAAGTCCGGGTCGCCGACCGCGATCACGCCGCCGTCGTTGCTCACCCACGCGGGGGAGAAGCCGGGGTTCGCGGTGGCGACGATGTCCCGCGCCTGCTGGAGGCTGATGGGGTGTTCGGTGGGCGTCTGGTGGTAGAAGTCGTTGTGCGTCGCGCGGAAGTAGTCGCCGCGGTACAGCAGGATCGCCCCGGACGTCGTCTCGAGCACCAGGAACAAGCCCAGCACCAGCGACGTCCACCGGTGCGTCACGACCAGCCCGCGTCGCACGGGCTTGCGCCTCAGCCAACGTCGGAACCTGCCGGAGCGGGCAGGCGCCTGGGCGCGCGTCAGCTCGTCGGTGCTCATCCGTCCCCCTCGATCCGGTGATCGAAGTGAGGTTAGCCTTGCTTAAAGCTCACGTAAAGGGTCGACGTGAACTCGGGGTGTGACGAAGACTGCTCAAGTGGCTTTGCTCGTCCTCCGGGTTTGGACGGCGAGCGCGGTTCCGGTGATGGCAAGGGCTCCGATTACTGCCCAGGCGATCGGAACGAGGTGTCCGATGAGGCTGGGGAGGGTGGCCAGGATGGCGATCGTGACGATCGTCGCCGCGGCCAGCCAGGTCGCGCGTGCGGCCGGTCGGGCGGTGGTCAGCAGGATGAGGCCGGTGGCGACTGTCAGGACTCCGGCTACCGCGACTTCGTCCACGACTTCCAGCCATTGCACGGTGAACGCTGCGATGGCAGTGATTCCGGTGGCGGTCAGCCACTGTCGGGTGTGGACGGTCGCGGGTTTGGGGTAGGTGGCGATGGCCGCGAGTGTCGCGACTTGGAGCAGGATCATGCCCCAGCTTCCGGGGCCCAGAATTGTGCCGATGGTTGCCGCGGTGATGAACGCTGCGGCGGTTTTCCTGCGTCCGGTCAGTAGTGCGGCCAGTGCGGGTAACCACAGGAGTTCCAGGATGAGGGTGGTCGTCGGTGCGTCGCGCACGAGTGGTGGTGGCCAGGTGAGGCGGAGGATTCCGGTGATCAGTGCCAATGAGGCTTGGAAGACTGTGCCCGCCAGGGCCAGTCGTCGGACTACTTCACCGGCGAGTGCGTAGCGGGGTGGTCCTTCGCTGCTCAATCGCAGCCGTAGTGCGAGGGCGAGGATGCTTGCTGTCTCTCGGGCGTCTGGGCGGCCGTAGTCGAGTTCGTACTCGGGGTCTTCGGAGTGGGTGGTCGTGGCTTCGAGGAATGTGGAGACCATGTCGTCCTCCCACGCCTGGCGGTAGTGCGCCGGTAGTACGCGGGTGAGCCGGCGATACCTGAGTTCGAGGGGTTTCACGTCGTCACCGCCTTGCTCTTGGGGTTCGGCTCGGCGTGCTGCGCACACCGTTGCCGGTGATCGGTCGTGTGGCCGGTACCCCGATCTTTGATTGTCACGACGGTCTGGATCACCTTGTCAAGGCGGGAAAGCGTGCCTTGACAAGGTGATCCAGACCGCGTCAAAGCTGGGGATCGAGGTCCAGGGGGGGCTGGGTACGCGGTTGGCTTGGTGGTGTTGCCGGCGGTTGGGGGATGTGGTGACGATGCGAAATTTCGTGGACGGGGTCGGTTTCCGCGCTGACCCGGGTCGGTACGTGTGGGTGCGCAGCGCTGCTGGGCCGGCGTGGCCACTCACGACGAGCCCTCCCCGGCAAGGCCCAGTCCCAGCCGTCGGTGGGCCACGCGGGCATTGGCCGCCTGTCGTTCGGCCTCCAAGGACAGTGCGGTTCGGCCGTCCGGGGTCAAGCGGTAGTAGCGGCGCAGGCGGCCGTTGATGACCTCGTCGTGGTCGGGCTCGACGAGGCCCTCGGTGGTCAGGCGGTCGAGGGCGCCGTACAGGGTGCCGACGCGGAGGGTGAGGCGGTGGGAAGACAGGGTCTTGACCTCGCCGACGATGCCGTAGCCATGGAGCGGGGCGTCGACGAGGGCGGTGAGGATGAAAAACGCCTGTTCGGACATGCCGCGCGTGGTGACCATGACTCCAATGTATCGCAGGGCGATATATAACGCATCGCACGATCGAGGGACACGAAAAAGCGGGGCACCCGCCACTTGGCAGATGCCCCGCTCCGGCAGGACTCAGTCTCGCTCGATGGTGTGGCCCACGACGTCCGGGCCGGGGTGGGCGTGGCCGGAGCCGTCGCGGCGGAGGTCGACCTCGGGGAGCTCCACGGGGTCGCCGTTGCGGGCGGCGCCGGCGGGGCGGGGGCCGATCCAGGCGACGGCCACCGAGTCCTCGCCCTTGAGGAAGCGGTGGGCGCGCACGCCGCCCGTGGCGCGGCCCTTCGCGGGGTACTCGCTGAACGGCGTGACCTTCACCGACTGGCCCGTGGCCGTGACGACCATGGGCTCGCCGTGGTCGTCGTCATCGGTGCGGACGGCGCCGAAGAACACCACCGAAGCACCGGCGCCCAGGTTGATGCCGGCCATGCCGCCGCCCTTGAGACCTTGCGGCCGCACCAGTGAAGAGGGGAAGCGCAGAAGTGACGCTTCGGACGACATGAACGCCAGCGTTTCCTGGCCGTCGGTGAGCCAGGTGGCGCCGACGATCTCGTCGCCGGCCTTGAGCGTGATGATCTCGAACTCGTCGGACCGCACCGGCCACTCCGGCGCGACCACCTTCACCACGCCCGCGCGTGTGCCGATCGCCAGGCCCGGCGAACCTGTCGCCTGCTCGCCCAGCGGGGCGACGCCGACCACCGTCTCGCCCTTCTCCAACGGCACCAGCTCGCGCGCCGCCATGCCGCCGCGGAGCGAGACCGTGCCGGCTTGCTCCGGGAGCACGGGCAACGGCAGCACGTCCGTCTTGAAGGCGCGCCCGCGGCTGGTCACCAGCAGCACCTGGCCGCGCGCGGTCGTGTGCACGATGGCGGACACGGCGTCGTGCTTCACGCGGCCGTTGCGGCGGCGCACCTCGGACGACTCCTCGGACTCCGCCGCCGTCCGCGCGACCAGCCCGGTGGCCGACAGGATGACCTGGCACGGATCGTCGGCGACCTCCAGCGGCCCGGACGGCTTCGACGCCGCCAGCACCTCCTTGAGGTCACCGTCGATCAGCGCGGTGCGCCGCTCCGTCGGGAAGTCCTTCGCGATCTTCGCCAGCTCCGACGACACGAGCTTCTTCAGCACCGAGTCGTCCTCGAGGATCTTCGTGAGCTCCGCGATCTCCTCGCGCAGCCGCTCCTGCTCCGACTCCAGCTCGAGCCGGTCGTACTTGGTCAGGCGGCGCAGCGGCGTGTCCAGGATATAGGTCGCCTGGATCTCGGAGAGCTTGAACCGCGTCATCAGGCCGTCCTTGGCCGCCTGCGCGTTCTCGCTTTCGCGGATGAGCTTGATGACCTTGTCGATGTTCAGCAGCGCGATCAGCAGGCCGTCGACGAGGTGCAGCCGCTCCTCGCGCTTGCGGCGGCGGAACTTGGTGCGCCGCGTGACCACGTCGTAGCGGTGGCGGAGGAAGACCTCCAGCAGCTCCTTGAGCCCGAGCGTCTGCGGCTGGCCGTCGACGAGCACCAGGTTGTTGATGCCGAACGACTGCTCCAGCGGCGTCAGCCGGTACAGGTCCGCCAGCAGCGCCTGCGGGTTCACGCCGACCTTGCACTCGATGACCAGCCGCGTGCCGTTCTCGCGGTCGGTGAGGTCCTTGACGTCCGCGATGCCGGTGAGCCGCTTGGACTTGTTGACCTCGTCGGTGATCTTCTCGATCACCTTCTCCGGACCCACGCCGTAGGGCAGCTCGACGACCGTGATCGCCTGCCGCCCGCGGCTGCCTTCCAGCGGCCCCGTCTCGACGTTCGCGCGCATCCGCACCACGCCGCGCCCGGTCTCGTACGCGCGCCGCACCTCGTCGAGGCCGAGCAACTTGCCGCCCGTCGGCAGGTCGGGGCCGGGCACGAACTCCATCAGCTTGTCGAGCGTCGCCGTCGGGTGCGTGATCAGCCACCGCGCCGCCGCGATGACCTCGCCGAGGTTGTGGGGGATCATGTTGGTCGCCATCCCGACCGCGATGCCGGACGTGCCGTTCACCAGCAGGTTCGGGAACGCGGCGGGCAGCACCGAGGGCTCCTCGAGGGAACCGTCGTAGTTGGGCCGGAAGTCGACGGTGTCTTCACCGAGCTCGCCGACGAGCTGCATGGCTTCCGGGGACATGCGGGCTTCCGTGTAACGCGAAGCTGCCGGTCCATCGTCGGGGCTACCGAAGTTGCCATGCCCGTCGATCAGTGGAACGTTGAGCGAGAAGTCCTGCGCCAACCGCACCATGGCGTCGTAAATGGCGACGTCACCGTGTGGATGGTACTTGCCCATGACGTCGCCTACGACGCGCGAGGACTTCACGTACGCGTGCGTCGGGCGGTAGCCGTTCTCGTTCATGGAGTACAAGATCCGCCGGTGCACCGGCTTCAACCCGTCCCGTGCGTCCGGCAGGGCGCGGGAGTGGATGACCGAGTAGGCGTACTCCAGGTAGGAGTCTTCGATCTCCGTCTTGAGCGAGTTGTCGAAGACGTTGGCCCCGGCGGAGTCGAACGCGCTGGGATCGACCTTGGTGGTGGTGCCCTTGCGGCGTGCCACGGTAGAACTCCTTGGTAGCTAAGGAAAGTCAGACGTCGATGGCGTCGCGGTCGACGCGGTCGGAGGAGGCGACGAGCCAGTTGCGGCGGGGTTCGACCTTTTCGCCCATGAGCAGCTCCAGGGCGCTCTCGGCGGCTTCGGCGTCGTCCATGGTGATGCGGCGGACGGAGCGCGTGGAGGGGTTCATGGTGGTTTCCCAGAGCTCGTCGGCGTCCATCTCGCCGAGGCCCTTGAACCGCGGCACCGGCGTGACGATGCTCTTGCCCGCCTTTTCCAGCTCCGCGAACTTCGTCTCCATCTCGCGCTGCGTGAAGGTGAAGTGCGTCTCCGGGTTGCGGCCCTTCGTCACGAGCTTGTGCAACGGGGGCATCGCCGCGTACAGCCGGCCGTCTTCGATCACGGGGCGCATGTACTTCGCGAACAGCGTGATCAGCAGCGTGCGGATGTGCGAGCCGTCGACGTCGGCGTCGGCCATCAGGATCACGCGGCCGTAGCGCATCGTCGTGAGGTCGAACGTGCGGCCGGTGCCCGCGCCGAGGACCTGCACGATCGACGCGATCTCGGCGTTCTTCAGCGTGTCGCCCAGCGACGCCTTCTGCACGTTCAGGATCTTGCCCCGCAACGGCAGCAGCGCCTGGTACTCCGACACACGCGCCATGCGGGCCGAACCGAGCGCGCTGTCACCCTCGACGAGGAACAGTTCGCTGCGGGAGACGCCCGTGGTGCGGCAGTCGACGAGCTTCGGCGGCATCGCCGCGCCCTCGAGCGCGGTCTTGCGTCGCGCGGCGTCCTTCTGCTGCTTCTGGGTGAGCCGCACGCGCGCGGCGTCGACCACCTTCTGCAGCACGACCTTCGCCTCGGACTTGGTCTTGCGGTCGTCGACCCACGCCTTCACGTGCTTGTCGACGATGCCCTGGATCACCCGCGTGATGCCGGCCGTGGACAGCTCGTCCTTGGTCTGCGACGTGAACTGCGGCTCGGGCAGCCGCACGTGGATCACGGCGGTCATGCCCTCGAGCACGTCTTCGAGCGTCGGCGGGTCCTCCTTGGGCTTGAGCAGCCCGCGGGTCTTGCCGATCGCGTCCTGCAGCGCGCGCGTGACGGCGCGGTCGAAACCACGCCGGTGCGTGCCGCCGTGGACGTTGCGGATGGTGTTGGTGAAGCACTCCACCGTGCGCTCGTAGCCGGTGCCCCAGCGCAGCGCCACCTCGACCTCGGCGAGACGCTCCACATTGGACTGCATCACGCCGTTGGCGTCGGCCGCGTTCTCCTTGTACGTGCCCTCGCCGGTGATCACGAGGGTGCCGCACACCGGCTTCTCGCCCGACGGCGTGAGGAAGTCGACCATGTCCACCAGCCCGTGGGGGTAGTGGAAGGTCTCCTCGTTGATCGTGTCCTCGATGGCCGTGCGCAGCACGTATGTGACGCCGGGCACCAGGAATGCCGTGTTGCGCAGCTTCGCGCGCACGCCCTCGACGTCGAGCGCCGCGCCCGTCTCGAAGTAACGCGCGTCGTACCAGTAGCGGATCGATGTGCCGCTGCGCTCGCCGCGCTTCATCTTGCCGACGAGGTTCAGGCCGGAGTGGCGCGTGAACTTCGCTTTGGGCCCGGGCGCGTCGAACGTGCCGGGCACCCCGTGCGCGAACGACATCTGGTGCACTTTGCCGTTCTGCTTCACCGTGACGTCGAAGCGGTGCGACAGCGCGTTGACCGCCGACGCGCCCACGCCGTGGAGGCCGCCGGAGGTCTTGTAGCCGGAGCCGCCGAACTTGCCGCCGGCGTGCAGCCGCGTGAGCACGAGTTCGACGCCCGAAAGGCCCGACTTCGCGTGGACGCCGGTGGGGATGCCCCGGCCGTCGTCGTCGACCTGCACGCTGCCGTCGGCGTGGATGGTGACGACGATGCGCGTGGCGTGTCCTGCCACGCCCTCGTCGGTGGAGTTGTCCACGATCTCCGAGAACAGGTGGTTGATGCCACGGCTGTCGGTGGAGCCGATGTACATCCCGGGGCGCTTGCGGACGGCTTCGAGGCCCTCGAGGTGCGTGAGGTCGTCGGCCCCGTACAGAGTCTCAGCAGTCACGAGGTCGCTCTCCCGGATCTTGGCTCGCTGTACGGCGTTGTTCAGGCTGGTTGAGGCACGCATGTGGTCAGGGACCGTGCCTGCGGACGGTGGCGTCCCGGGCAGGCCCCGAGCCGACACCGTACTGCAGGATATCCGCACACCCCGACAGCTTCCGCGCGCTCGGGCCCCGGTGTGGCGAGAGTCCCGTGGTTCAGGGGTGCCGAGAGGGGAGTGCGCCGGGTCACCCGCATGGTCACTATGGAATACTTCTTTCCCGCGAGCAGTTGTGCAGGCAAGGAAGCAAGAACCACGAACTACCCGGCTGAGGAGCGGTCATGCAGTTCGGAATCTTCTCGGTGGGCGACGTCACGACCGACCCCACCAACGGCACCACGCCGTCGGAGCACGAGCGCATCAAGGCGATGGTCCGGATCGCCCTCAAGGCCGAAGAGGTCGGCCTCGACGTGTTCGCGACCGGTGAGCACCACAACCCGCCGTTCGTCCCCTCGTCGCCGACGACGATGCTCGGTTACATCGCCGCGCAGACGAAGACGATCACGCTCTCGACGTCCACGACGCTGATCACCACCAGCGACCCGGTGAAGATCGCCGAGGACTTCGCGATGCTGCAGCACCTGGCCGACGGTCGCGTGGACCTGATGCTGGGCCGCGGCAACACCGGCCCCGTGTACCCGTGGTTCGGGCAGGACATCCGCCAGGGCATCCCGCTCACCATCGAGAACTACGCGCTGCTGCGCCGCCTCTGGCGCGAAGAGGTCGTGGACTGGGAAGGCAAGTTCCGCACGCCGCTGCAGGGCTTCACCTCCACGCCGCGCCCGCTGGACGACGTGCCCCCGTTCGTGTGGCACGGGTCCATCCGCAGCCCGGAGATCGCCGAGCTCGCCGCGTACTACGGCGACGGGTTCTTCGCCAACCACATCTTCTGGCCGACGTCGCACTACCAGCAGCTGATCGGCTTCTACCGCCAGCGCTACGAGCACTACGGTCACGGCAAGGCCGACCAGGCCATCGTCGGGCTGGGTGGGCAGGCCTTCATCCGGCCGAAGTCGCAGGACGCGTGGAACGAGTTCCGGCCGTACTTCGACAACGCGCCGGTGTACGGGCACGGCCCCTCGATGGAGGACTTCACGTCGCAGACGCCGCTGACCGTCGGCAGCCCGCAGGAGGTCATCGACAAGACGCTGACCTTCCGCGAGCACTTCGGCGACTACCAGCGCCAGCTGTTCCTCATGGACCACGCCGGCCTGCCGCTGAAGACCGTGCTGGAGCAGCTCGACCTGCTCGGCGAGCAGGTGGTGCCGGTGCTGCGCAAGGAGCTCGAGTCGATGCGCCCCGCGCACGTGCCGGACGCGCCGACCCACGAGTCGCTGAAGGCCGCCCGCGACGCCGAAGAAGCGACTGAAGAAGCCGCCGAAGAAACCCGCGTCTGAACCCCTTTCCCGGAAAGAAGAAGGCAGAAATGACCGCACGCACCATCGCCGTGGTCACCGCCGGGCTGAGCCAGCCGTCGTCGACGCGGCTGCTGGCCGACCGGCTGGCGGACGCGACGCGCACCGCACTGGGTCCCGACACGGTGGTCGAGGTGATCGAGCTGCGCGACACCGCCGTGGACGTCACCAACAACCTGCTCACCGGTTTCCCCAGCCCGAAGCTGAAGGAAGTCATCGACACGGTGACGCACGCCGACGGTCTCATCGTCGTCACGCCGGTCTTCACCGCCTCCTACAGCGGGATGTTCAAGTCCTTCTTCGACGTCCTGGACAAGGAAGCACTCGACGGCAAGCCGGTGCTGATCGCCGCGACCGGTGGTACGGAACGGCATTCGCTCGTGCTCGACTTCGCGCTGCGGCCGCTCTTCGCTTACCTGCGCGCGATTCCCGTGGCGACGGGCGTGTACGCCGCTTCGTCGGACTGGGGCAGTGCGAGCGCGACCGGCACGCTGCAGCGGCGCGTCGAGCGTGCGGCGGGCGAGCTGGCGGCGGCCGTTTCGGCCGCACCCGAGGCGAAGGCTTCGGACGAGCTGACGTCGCTGCCGTTCGAGCAGCTGCTCGCCGGCGAGGGCTTTTAGTCGACCTTCCGTGAAGGGCGCCTCGAGGGATTTCCCCCGAGGCGCCCTTCACGGCGTTCCGGGGGAGATCTCGGTCAGCCGGCGGCGCAGGAAGCGGCGGTCGGCTTCGTTGCCGGCCAACGCGAGCGCCACGCGGTAGGCGTCCGCGGCTTCTTCGCAGCGGCCCAGCCGGCGCAGCAGATCGGCGCGCGTCGCCGGCAGCAGGTGGTAGCCGTCGAGGTCGCCCGCCATCGCGTCGACGAGCGCCAGGCCGGCGGCCGGACCGTCGGCCATCGCCACGGCCACCGCGCGGTTGAGCTGCACCACCGGCGACGGCACGCGCTTCGCGAGTTCCCCGTACAGCGCGGCGATCTGCGGCCAGTCGGTGTCCGCCGCGGTGGCGGCGGCCGCGTGGCAGGCCGCGATGGCCGCCTGGAGCTGGTACGGGCCGGGGGAGCCGCGGTGCAGCGCCGTGTCCACGAGGGCGAGGCCTTCGTCGATCGCCGCCGCGTCCCAGCGGGCGCGGTCCTGGTCCTCCAGCGTCACGAGGTCTCCGTCGGCGTCGAGCCGCGCGCCGCGGTGGGAGTGCTGGAGCAGCAGCAACGCCAGCAGGCCCTCGATCTCGGGCTCGGCGGGCATGAGCTCCAGCAGCGTGCGGGTGAGCCGGATGGCCTCGACGCACAGGTCGTGGCGTGCGGCCGCGTCGCCGGCGGTCGCGGCGTAACCCTCGTTGAACAGCAGGTACAGCACGCCGAGCACGGCCGCGGTGCGTTCCGGCAGCAGGTGCGCGGGTGGCACGCGGTACGGGATGCCGGCTTCGCGGATCTTGCGTTTCGTGCGCACGAGCCGTTGCGACATCGTCTGCTCGCTCACGAGGAACGCGCGGGCGATCTCCGCCGTCGTCAGGCCGGCGAGCGTCCGCAGCGTGAGCGCGACGCGGCCTTCGAGCGGCAACGCCGGGTGGCAGCACGTGAACATGAGCCGCAGCCGGTCGTCCTGGACACCGCTGGGGTCGGCTTCGGGTTCCTCCGTCGGCGCGAGGGCGGCGACTTCGCGCAGCTTCGCAGCTTCCGTCGCGCTGCGTTTGAGGCGCGTGAGGGCGTGGTTGCGTGCGGTGGTGGTGAGCCACGCCGCCGGCCGCCGGGGCACTCCGTCGCGCGGCCAGCGTTCCAGTGCCCGCGCCAGCGCCTCCTGCACGCACTCCTCGGCCAGGTCCCAGTCGCCCGTCAGCCGGATCAGCGTGGCCACCACACGGCCGCCCTCCTCGCGGAAGGCGGCCGTGACCGCGGCTTCGACGCTCAGGGCGTTTCCCCGGGCCAGAGCCACAGCGGGCGGACCTCGATCGGCCCGTACTTCGCGGCGGGGTGCTTCGACGCCACCTCGACGGCCTCGTCGAGGTTTTCGCACTCCAGCAGGTCGAAGCCGAGGATCTGCTCCTTCGTCTCGGCGAACGGCCCGTCGGACAGCAGCACCTCGCCGTCGTTCACGCGCACGGTGGTCGCCATGCTCGCGGGCCGCAACCGGTTGCCGGTCAGGCGCACGCCCCGCCCGTCCATCTCCTTCACCCAGGCCTCGGTGGCCGTGTCCATCGGTTCGTCGGGCACCGGCCGGGAGTCCTCGTGGCTCCGTCCGCAGATCAGCATCATGTAGCGCATCGGCTAGCCCTTCTCTCTGGTGGTTTCCTACCGCGCCGTGGGCGCGGGGTCGAGCTGTTTCGTCTCTGCGACCACCGGGGAGCGCCTGGACCGACAGGGCTCCGCGAGATTTTTAGTTAAGCATCTACTTGACTATTGGGCGAGCCGGGCGCATGGTTAAGCACATGGTTGACCATCAGCTCGACCGGGTGTTCCAGGCGCTCGCCGACGCGACCCGGCGCGAGCTCGTGGCGCGGCTGGTCACCGGACCCGCCGCGGTGAAGGAGCTGGCGCAGCCGTTTGCGATGTCGCTGCCCGCCGTGATGCAGCACCTGCGGGTGCTCGAGTCGTGCGGCCTGGTGGCTTCGGAGAAGGCCGGCCGGGTCCGCACGTACCGGCTGGAACCGGCAGGCCTGCGCTTGGCCGAGCAGTGGCTGGGCGAGCAGCGCACCGGCTGGGAACACCGGCTCGACCGTCTCGGTGGCTTTCTGACCACCGACCGACAGGAAGGGAACACGTCATGACCGACGTCAAACATTCCACGTTCACTTTCGAACGCCGTTACCCTGCGCCGCCAGCGCGTGTCTTCGCCGCGTGGGCCGATCCGGCCGCGAAGGCGAGCTGGTTCGGCGCGGCCGAGCACTCGCTGGACTTCCGCGTCGGCGGCCGGGAGACCAACCGCAGCGGCGACCTCAGTTTCACGGCCGACTACCACGACATCGTCGACGGCGAACGCATCGTCTACTCCGGGGCATTGAGTGGTCCCGCGGGCCTGGCGACGGTCTCGGTCACCACGGTCGAGCTCGTCCCGGACGGCGACGGCACGCGGTTGGTGCTCACCGAACAGGGCACGTTCCTCGACGGACACGAGGAGCCGGCGTGGCGCGAGCAGGGCACGGGTGACTGGCTCGACAAGCTCGGCGCGCACCTCGGCGCGCAGGCCTGACGCCGGGTCCTCGGCCGGTCCCAGCCGTTCACGGTCGGTCCACTTCGGACGCGTGCGCTGGGGCGGTCCGGAGTTTCTCCGGGCGCCCGGTCCGTGAGCCAGGCACACTGGCTGAAACGGACAGGAGGGGGCCGCGTGGAACTCGGCAAACCGGTGAAGCAGGCGTTCGCCGCGGTGGTGGGCGGCTTGCTGTTCCTCGTCGGGGTCGCGTTGCTGGTGCTGCCGGGACCCGGGTTGCTGCTGGTGCTCGCGGGTCTGGTGGTGCTGGCCTCGCAGTTCCCGGCGCTGGAACGGTTCGTCGACCCGGTGCGCACGCGGGCGATGAAGGCCGCCGAGGACAGCGTGGCCTCGCCGCTGCGGATCGCGGGTTCGGTGCTCGCCGGCCTGGCGCTCTTCGCCGCCGGCATCGTGTGGGGCACGGTCGACTGGCTGCCGTTCAGCGGCTGGAGCACCGGGTCGAGCATCATCCTCTCCGGGGTCATCCTGTTCGCCCTGCTGATCTGGAGCTACCGGCGGGTCAAGTCCCGTGAGGGGGAGGCGCGTCCGGCGCCCGCCGGGCAGAATCCGGGTATGACCACTTCGGACTCCCCGCAGGTGCCGGCCGCGATCCAGCAGTTCGTGGACGCCACCAACAAGGCCGACGCCGAGAGCTTCGTCGACGCCTTCACCTCCGACGCGTTCCTCGAGGACTGGGGACGCAAGTTCCACGGCCACGAAGGTGTGCTGAGCTGGAACGAAACCGACAACATCGGGGTCGGGGCGAACTTCACCGTGAAGGGCATCAAGCCCGGCAAGGGCGCGGACAACTACGTCCTCACGCTCGGCGTGAAGAGCAACCGCTTCAACGGCACCGGCACGATGACGATCGACCTGCGCGACGGAAAGATCGCCAGCCTCGTCATCTCCTGACCCGTTCTTACCCAGGCTCGCGGGCGTTCGGGAAGCCGGACGCCCGCGAGCCGGTGCGAGCTGGGCCACAGTGTCCGGCTCAACAGACCGATGGTTCTTTATCGCCCTCTCGGCGGGTTAACAGACTGCTGGGCTGCTAACCTCAGGCCTGTGAGCACCGGTTTTCAGCGCGCCCGCCGCCCCGAGCAGGTCGAGGCCCGGCGCGCCACGATCCTCGCGACGGCCACGGCGATGCTGCGCGAACGGCCGGTCGCCGACATCAGCCTGCGGGAGCTCAGTGACCGCGTCGGGCTCGCGAAGTCCAACGTGCTGCGCTACTTCGACAGCCGCGAAGCGATCTTCCTCGAGGTGCTCGACGAGGTGTGGCAGCGGTGGCTGGACGCCACTGCGCGGGCGCTCACCGCCGTGTCGGTCGACGGACCCGGTTTCGTGCGCGAGGAACGCGTGGCTGCGACGATCGCCCGCACGCTGCGGGAAGACCGGCTGCTGTGCGAGCTGGTCAGCTCCATGGCGTCCGTGCTGGAGCGCAACATCTCCGTGGACACCGCGCGCAGCTTCAAACACCGCGCGGCCGCCAACATCGACCGGCTGGCCGGCTTGGTGCGCGACGAGGTCCCGGAGCTCTCGCCCGCCGGCGCGGCGCACTTCGCGGGCGCGGTGTTCGTGATCGTCGCCGGTCTGTGGCCCTACGCCAACCCGACCGAGGCCGTCGCGACGGCCAGCGCGGAGCTGGGCGTCGCGCCGGGCGCCGACTTGTTCGCGGAGAACCTCACCGAGGGCCTGGCGAACCTCCTGGCCGGTCTCGTCGCCCGACGTCGTTGAGGTCGCGAGACTCCAGGATCCGCCGCGGGTAGCCGTCGGCCGCGACGGAGATCATCGCGCGCCCGAGCACCTCGGTCGTGATGAACATCGATGGGAACCGTTGGAGCAGTGGGAAAAGCGGCGTCGTGACGCGGTACATCACGCGGTACAGCGGCGTTTTCGACGTGATGCCGTGCTGCGGCTGGATGAACCCGGGCCGGAACGCGTACGCGTCGAGCGGCAGCCGCGCCAGCGCGTTTTCGGTGGCGCCCTTGACCCGCGCCCACCGCACGCGGCCGCGTTCCGTGCTGTCGGTGCCGGCGCCCGAGACGTAGATGAAGGTGGCGTCGGGCCGTGCCGTCGCGTAGGTGCGGCCGACGGAAAGCGTGAGCTGATAGGTGATCCGCTCGTACTCCTGCGCCGGCATCCCGGCCGAGGAGACGCCGAGGCAGAAGAAGCACGCGTCGTACTCCGCGAGCTGCTCGGCGTGCGGGCCGAGGTCGTCGAGATCGTCGGGCACCAGCTCCGTCACCTTCGGGTGCTCGGTGCCGGTCGCCGTCCGCCCGACGGTGAGCACCCGCTCCACGCGGTCGTCCAGCAGGCACTCCCGCAGCGCGCCCTGGCCGACCATCCCGGTCGCCCCGAACAGCACGACCTTCACGCTTCACGCACCGGCAGCAGCCCGCGCTCGCCGAAGACCTTCTTCGCCACGGCGGTCGCGTTGAGCGCCTTCGGGAACCCGCAGTACCCCGCCGACTGCAGCAAGGCCTCGACGATCTCCGCGGGAGTCAGGCCGACGTTCAGCGCCGTCCCGATGTGCAGCTCCAGCTGCGGCTCGCACCCGCCCATCGCGGTCAGCATGCCGATCGTCAGCAGCTGCCGGTCCCGCGGCGCGAGCGCCGGCCGCGAGTAGATCTCGCCGAACCCCCACGACACGATCTGCCGCGCCAGCTCGGGCGCGACGTCACCCAGCCCGTCCAGCACCTTCTGGGCACTGCCTTCGTTCACGGCGTTCATGGTCTCGAGGCCGAGTGCGTAACGCTCTTCTTCGGTCATGCTCCGACCGTATGGGATCGCCGGTTACCGCGCGGCGGATTGCACGGCGAGGTTCGCCCTCCGGGCCACCGCGAAGTCGAGCTTGCGGACGCGGCGGTCGTAGGTGAGGAAACCGTTGACTTCCTTCTCGACGTCGGTGAGCTGCGTGTAGACGGCGGCGGACAGGCCGCGGCGGACCTCGGTGCCGAGCCGCTGCTGGAGCTCGACGTAACGCCTGGTCAGGGCCGCGCTGTCGGGTTCCATCTCGTAGGCGAAGCTGCCGGGCGGGTCGAACTCGTGGCCGCGGACCTTCAGGCCCAGGCCGCCGTATTCGCCGTCGACGGTGGCGCGGACGGGGTCGAGCGGTGGGGTGCCGGGGCCGGGGTAGGTGTGGTCGTCGAGGAGGTCGCCGTGACCGGTGTCGGGTTGGGAGCGGCAGCAGTTGACGCCGGATTCGGCGTCGACGAGGCGCGTGGGGTCCCAGGCGGCGATCTCGTCGGCGACGCGGGCGACGTCGAAGTCGCCCCAGCCCTCGTTGAAGGGGACCCATGTGACGATGGACGGGAACGAGCGGTGCTGGTCGATCACCCGGTGCAGCTCGATCTCGAAGTTCGCGCGGGCCTGGGGTGCCGGGGTGACGTTCTCCGTCATCGCCGGCATGTCCTGCCAGACGAGGAGGCCGAGGCGGTCGGCGTGGTAGTACCAGCGGTCGGGTTCGACCTTGAGGTGCTTGCGGACCATCGTGAAGCCGAGGGCTTTTTCCTGCTGCAGATCGAATTCCAGGGCGGCGTCGGTGGGGGCGGTGTAGAGGCCGTCGGGCCAGAAGCCCTGGTCGAGCGGGCCGAGCTGGAAGAACGGCTTGCCGTTGAGCAGGATGCGGTGGTTTTCGACCGCGACGGACCGGGCGCCGAAGTAGGAGCCGACGGTGTCCCCTGTGGACAGTGTGACGCGCAGGTCGTAGAGGAACGGGTCGTCGGGTGACCACAGCCGGGGGTGGCCGACGGTGAGCGTGGTGGGGTGGCCTGCGGTGCCTTCGGCCTTGGCGACGACGTGGCCGTGGTCGGAGGCGGTGGCGCGGAAGGGCGTGCCGTCGGCGCCTTGGACGGTGAGGGTGACCTCACCGGTCGTGGTGTTCGAGGTGGTGTCCACGCGGGTGATGTGCACTGGTCTCACCGGTTCCAGCCAGACGGTCTGCCAGATTCCCGACGACGGCGTGTAGAAGACTCCGGCGCCCGGCGCGCGTTGTTTGCCGAGGGGCTGGCCATCACCGGTCGTGTCCGTGACGCCGACGACGAGCTCCTGTGGGCCGGTGGTCAGGGCGTCGGTGATGTCGGCGCTGAAAGAGTCGTAGCCGCCGGCGTGGCGAGTGACTTCGTGGCCGTTGACGTACACGGTGGTGTCGTAGTCGACGGCCTGGAAGTGCAGCAGGATCCGTTGGGAGCGCCAGGGTTCCGGGATGTCGAAGGTGCGGCGGTACCACATGTGGGTCTCGTGGCGCATGATGCCGGAGAGGGCCGATTCGACGGGGTAGGGGACGAGAATCTTCTCGTGCAGCTGCCGTCCGAAGGGTGGCTCGGCGGTGAGGGCCGGCTCGAATTCCCAGACGCCGTTGAGGTTCTGCCACGCGTCGCGGGTGAGCTGCGGACGCGGGTACTCGGGCAACGCATTGGTGGGGGAGACCGCGTCCGTCCACGGTGTACTCAACGGCGGCGCCTGCCGGTGCCACTCCGGTTGCGCGACGGGGGTGACGCCGGAAAGTCCGAACAGCAGCACCGCGAGAACTACGGCAGGACGCACCATCGTCGGAACCTCCGGGTCGCTTGATGATCATCTCTACCGGGCGCGGCCGCGGATGTAAATCGCTCAGTCCGGCACGACCAGCCGCACGGCCAGCACGACGATCACGACGCTCGACACCAACGCGGTCCCCAACCGTCCCCGACGGCCGGCGAGCACGCGGCCCAGCAACACCCCGCCACCCGCGAGCAGCAGCTGCCAGCTCGCCGACGCGACGAACGCGGCCAGCGCGAACACCGCGCCCGACGCCGTACCGCCGACCACGATGGCCGTGAAGTACACGATCGTTGCCGGATTCAGCAGGGTGAGACCGAGAAAACTCAGGTACGCACGAGCTGGTCCCGGCGGCGCGGCCTCGGCTTCAGGCGTTTCGCCGGCGCGATACCTCCGCCACCCGCCCACCGCGGTGTGCGCCGCGAGCACCACGAGCACCACCACCGACGCCCACCGCAACGGCCCCGCCACCGGCACCAGCACCGGAGCGAGCGCCGCCCCACCACTCACCGCGACGACGGCGTAGACGCCATCCGCACTGGCCACCCCGAGCGCCGCCGCGACGGCGACCCGCACCGACGTCCTCGCCGCCAGACCCACCAGCACCGCCCCGACCGCCCCCACCGGTACGGCGATCCCGTACCCCGCGAGCGCCCCGGCGACCAGCGCCGCCGTCACGACCGCGCCCGATCACACCCCCGTGGCGCGCCCTGCTGCCCACGCCGCACCCGGACGGGGCGAGGGGCGTGGCGTGCGGCGCGGTGGTTGTGGTCATGCGGGGAAGCCTGACCGTGGAGGGGGTGGTGGGCAACCGATTTTCACCGTGCAGGGCCACGATGGTGCCGGTGCCTGACGGGTGTGCGGAGCCAGAGATCGTTCCTGTGTGGGACTTTCCGCGGCTGCCGTATTACCGCTTCGGCCAGTTCCAGAAGGTGGTGAGCCCTGTGTTCGGAAAGGACGCTGGCGCCGGACCTCGCTGGTCGCTCGGGTATTCGGGCGGTGCGGGGGATCGGCCGATGATGTCGGAAGGTTGTGCTCGCTGCGAGCGGTGCTGGGCTGCTTACACCCGACGGCGTGCTTTGCCCGGCAGCGCTTCCGCTGCGACCAGTCCAGCGCGCCGTGATCGAAGCATCGACCGCCGAGGTGGCCGCCGCCTTACCGCTTCGGCCAGTGCCACGAGGGCCGGTCCAACCGCCCCTGTCCGGAAAGGACAGTGGCGCCGAAGTCCTTTTCCAGTTCCAGCAGGTCCGCGCCCGTGGAGTCCAGGGCGCGGACCAGTGGCTGGGAGTGTGACACCACCACAAGTTGCGCGCGGCGGGCTGTTCGGGTGATCAGCGCCGCCAGGGCCGGCAGGAGTTCCGGGTGCAGGCTTGTCTCGGGTTCGTTGAGGACCAGCAGTTCCGGCGGCCGTGGGCTCAGCAACGCGGCGACCCACAGCAGGTACCGCAACGTCCCGTCCGAAAGTTCGGCCGCCGTGAGGGGGCGAAGCAGCCCGTGCTGCTGGAACCGCAGTTCGAAACGGCCGTCGGCTGACGTGATGTCCACCGAGGCGCGGGGGAAGGCGTCCTGAACGGCGGACTCCAGGGCCCCGGCGTCGCCCGACTCCTGGATCGTACGCAGGGCCGCGGCGAGGTCGGCGCCGTCGTGGTCGAGGACGGGGGTGCGGGTGCCGATGCGGGATTCGCGGGCCGGGGCGGTGGCGTCGGTGCGGAAGTGGTCGTAGAAGCGCCACGCGCGGATGCGTTCGCGCAGCAGGAGGAGCTCCGGGGCGGGGAAGGAGCTCAGCATGCTGTCCGTCAGGCCGATGGGCTGCGGCTCGGGCGGCCACGCGCCGGTCGAGTCGCGGACGCGCAAGGTCGGGCCCGCGCGGTCGGCGAGGAGGGTGCGCGGGGACAAGGCCGGGCCGGACCACACGCATTCGCGCTTGAACTCCGGGTCGAGGGAGAACATCGACGAGCTCGGGATCGGCAGCCCGAGGTCCAGGGCGTAGCCGAACTCGTCGCCCGAGAACCCCAGCCGCAGGCCGACCGCCTGGGTGCGGCGCGTGCCCTGCACGGGAGAGCGCCCGGAACGGACCGCGCGCCCGATGGCCTCCGGGCCGGCCCACAGCGTGGAGGGCAGGCCGCCTTCGCGGGCCAAAGCGGCCACGGCGCCGTTGTGCGCGGCGTCGGCCAGCAGACGCAGGGCGCGGTAGAGGCTCGACTTTCCGCTTCCGTTCGCGCCCGTCACCACCGTCAGCTCCGACAGCGGCAGCACCAGATCACGCAACGACCGGTAGTTCTCCACGGCAAGGGTTTTCAGCACCCGGCCGACGCTATCCGCCGCCACTGACAGATAACGATCGTGACTACGAAGCGGCCGACCCCGGGTGCTCCCACCTGCGGCTCTCACGGTCAGTTGTCAAATTAATTCTGCCCGTGTTCGCGGCCGCTGGACTCCGGGGCTTATTCGTCAGATCTTTGTCCGCGAGCTCGTTGACACCGTCGAACCGCGAGGTAAGAATCTCGTTTCACATATCCTATAGGATCTGCGGTCCGGAAGAGGTGTCTGTGGTGGCAGCAAGGCGAAAGGTTGTCGTCCCGGGATGCGGGACGGCGATCGGTCACCGCCGCCGGCCGACCGGTGCTTCGCGAAGAACGCCGGCAACGAGTGACTTTCCGCGCCAGGACCTCCGATGTCTGGGCGCGCTCAGCGACTGAAGCCCACCCCCGAAGTGGCTGAAGTCAGCACGAACGCCGGGCGGCGCGCGGGCCGTCCGGTGCCAAGGTCCGACCTCGAAGGAGTGGTCATGCCAACATCGGGCAGAACCGGGAGACGGAAGTTCGCCGTGCTCACCGGGATCGCGGCCTCGGTGCTGACGCTTTCGGCGATCCAGATCCCCGCCTCCGCCGCACCCACGCAGAACACCCCGAACATCCAGAACACCCAGAACAGCACCCAGATCGCCCAGAAGCCCTACATGGGCTGGAGCAGCTGGAGCCTCGAGTCCACCAACTACCCCGGCGTGAACCCGACCGGCGGCGGCAGCTGGCTCAACGAGGCGCACGTGCTGCAGCAGGCCGACATCCTGGCCGCGAAGTTCAAGCAGCACGGCTACGAGTACGTCAACATCGACGCCGGCTGGGTGGGCTCCTTCGACCAGTACGGCCGGCCGGTCGTCGACGCGAAGAAGTTCCCCGACGGCATGAAGTACGTCGCCGACTACGTGCACAAGAAGGGCCTCAAGCTCGGCTCCTACCTCGCGGTCGGCCTGGACCTCAAGGCCTACAACGACGGCAACTCACCGATCTTCGGCACCACCGACTGCCACACGCGTGACCTGGTCTACCCCGACCTGCGCCAGACCAGCGGCTGGGACAACCAGTCGTACCAGATCAACTTCGCCAGCCCCTGCGCCCAGGCCTACATCCAGTCCGAGGCCGACGTGCTCGCCGGCTTCGGCGTCGACTTCCTCAAGCTCGACGGCGTCGGCCCGGGTTCGTTCAAAGGTGACGCGGCGCACGACAACACCCCCGACGTGAAGGCGTGGTCGGCCGCGCTGAAGAAGACCGGCCGCCCGATGCAGTTCGTGCTGTCGTGGTCGTTGTCGCACGACCAGATCGACACCTGGAAGGCCAACTCCAACGGCTGGCGCATCGACACGGACGTCGAGTGCTACTGCGACACCCTCGTCACCTGGAACAACTCGGTGAAGGGCCGCTGGAACGACGTCGTGCAGTACATCCCCGACGCCGGCCCGGGCCACTGGAACAACCTCGACTCCCTCGACGTCGGCAGCGGCAAGATGGACGGCATCACCGAGGCCGAGCGCCAGAGCTACATGACGTTCTGGGCCATCGAATCCGCGCCGCTCTACCTGGGTGACGACCTCACGCAGCTCGACGACTACGGCACCAAGCTGCTCACCAACGACGAGGTCATCGCCGTCGACCAGGCCGGGGTGCCGGCCAAGCCTGTGAGCCAGAAGAGTGACCAGCAGGTCTGGTACGCCCGCAACGCCGACGGCAGCTACACGGTGGCGCTGTTCAACCTCGGCTCCGCCCCGACGGCGGTCACCGCGAACTTCGGCGACTTCGGCCTCACCGGCGCGGCCAAGGCCCGTGACCTCTGGAGCCACCAGGAACTGGGGCTGAGCAACGGTTCCTTCACCGCGACTCTGCCCGTCCACGGCTCGAAGCTGCTGCGCCTGACTCCGGTCAACCCGGTGCAGGTCTCGGCTCCCGCCGTGGTCCACGGCACGGCCTCGACCCCGACCAGCGTCTCGCTGGCCTGGGACGCGTCGGCGAGCAAGCTCGCCCCGGTGACCGGCTACGACGTGCTCGCCGACGGCCGCAAGGTCGCCTCGGCGAGCGGCACCAGCACGACCGTCAACGGCCTCAAGCCCTCGACGTCGTACACCTTCACGGTGGTCGCCCACGACCGCCTCGGCCGCAGCTCCGCCGCGAGCACCGCGGTGTCCTACGTGACGCCCGCCGCGACCGGCCCCGTCGTCTACGAGGCGGAGAACGGCAGCCCCGGCGGCGGCGCGACGGTGTACGACTGCGCCTGCTCCGGCGGCAAGAAGGTCGGCTACATCGGTGGCAGCGGCTTGCTGACCATGAACAACATCAAGGTCGCCGCCGAAGGCACGTACCTGGTGAAGCTCGGTTACGTCGACGGTGACACCAGCCGCTCGGCCGTGGTCACGGTCAACGGCAGCTCGTTCCGGCTCCCCGCGCCGGGCACGAACGACAACGACTGGAACACCGCACGCACGATCACGGTGCCGATCTACCTGATGGCCGGCAACAACCAGGTCATCTTCGGCAACCCGAGCGACAGCGTGTTCGACGTGGACCAGCTGACCGTCTGACAATCCCGTGGGTGGCGGTGAAAGCCGCCACCCACGGACACGAGTGAGGAGACGCCGTGGTGGTGACCACGCACAACAACAGCCTTCCCGTGCGAGGCGCCGCCGCGGCGTCCCGGGTGGACAGACCGCGCAGGACCCGGCCCGGTGCGGCCGCGCACCGGCACGACGCCAAGATCGCGTGGCTGCTCGTGCTGCCGGCGATCCTCGGGTTCGGCGTGTTCTTCGCCTACCCGACCTTCCGCGGCATCTACCTGAGCTTCACCGAGTTCCACGTGCTGTCCGCTCCGAAGTGGATCGGCCTGGCCAACTTCACGGACCTCATCAGCGACGGTGTGTTCTGGAAGTCGCTGCTCGTCACGATCTACTTCGTGGTGCTGTCCGTGGTCCTCGGCATGCTCGTGTCGCTGCTGACCGCCGTGATCCTGCACCGGCTCGCGGCCTCCACGACCGTGCGCGGCCTGCTGATCCTGCCGTTCCTGATCTCCGGCGTGGTCACGGCGCTCACGTGGTCACTGCTGCTCGACCCGAGCCTCGGCATCCTCAACGTGCTGATCACCAAGATCTTCGGCCACCCCGTGCTGTTCCTCGGTTCCGGCGGCTGGGCCGTGCCGACGCTGGCCGCGATCAACGTGTGGAAGTCCATGGGCTACAACGCGGTGCTGATCTTCGCGGGCCTGCAGACGATCCCGGCCACGATCTACGAGGCCGGCCGCATCGACGGCGCGAGCGAGGTGCAGATGTTCCGCCGCCTCACGATCCCGTTGCTGCGCCCGATCCTCGTGATGGTCGTGATCCTTACGGTGATCAGCTCGTTCCAGATCTTCGACATCGTGGCCGTGACCACGCAGGGCGGGCCGGAGAACGCGTCCAACGTGCTGCAGATGTACATCTACAACAAGGCGTTCCGCCAGTTCGACTTCGGCTACGCGGCCACGATGTCGCTCGCGTTGTTCGTCCTCCTCATCGCCATCACGTTCACACAGCTGCGCATGGCGCGCGCCAACGAATCCGACACGAACTAGGGCAGGGACATGGTTACGCTGACTCGACCGGCACCCGCCCGCACACGCAAGCCCGTGTCCGTGGGCCGCATCCTCGCCTGGGCCTACGTCGTGGTGATCCTGCTGGTCACGATCTTCCCGTTCTACTGGATGCTGCGCACCGCGCTGTCCAACAACTACTCGCTCTCCACCGACCCGTCGTCGTTCTTCCCGGTCGACTTCACCTTCGGCGCGTTCAAGCGCGCCCTCGGTCTGGCGTCGCCGGCGGAAGCCGCGGCGCAGGGCGGTTCCGGCGCGTCGCTCGGCCTGACGCTGGCGCTGCGCAACTCGATCATCTACGCGGCCCTGCTCACCGTGTGCACGGTGTTCTTCTCCGCCATCGCGGCCTACGCCTTCGCGCGGCTGCACTGGCGCGGGCGCAACACGGTGTTCTCCATCCTGCTCACGGCGCTGATGGTGCCGCAGGTGCTCACGCTGCTGCCGAACTTCGTGCTGGTGAAGGACCTGGGCCTGCTCAACACGTTCGCCGGCCTGGTGCTGCCCAACGCGTTCTTCTCGGCGTTCAACATCTTCTTCCTGCGCCAGTTCATGCTCGGGCTCTCCACCGAGATCGAGGAAGCCGCGATCATCGACGGCGCCGGACCGCTGCGCGTGTGCTTCCGGATCGTGCTGCCGATGTGCTCGGCGCCGATCGCGACGCTCGCGTTGCTGACCTTCATCAACACCTGGAACGACTACTTCTGGCCGTTGCTCGTCTCCTCCGACACGTCCACGAGCCCGCTGACGCTGGCGCTGGCGGTGTTCAAGCAGTCGTCGCCGCAGGAGGCGCTCGACTGGTCGGGCCTGATGGCCGCGACCATCATCGCCGCGCTGCCGATGCTGCTCGTGTTCATGGTGTTCGGCAGGCGGATCGTGAACTCCATCGGGTTCACCGGGCTCAAGTGAGAGAACTGCTGTGACGAACGAAGATCTGTGCCTCGGCTGGGCCGCGCCCGCGGTCGAGTGGACCGAGGCGAGCCCCGTGGGCAACGGCCGGCTCGGCGCGATGGTGTTCGGCGGCGCCGGCCGTAGCCGCGTGCAGCTCAACGACGCGACGGTCTGGTCCGGCACTCCCGCCGGCCCGGTCGACGCGCTGGCGGACGTCGTCGCCGCCGGTGCCGGACCGCAGCGGCTGGCGGAGGTCCGCGAGGCCGTGCGAGCGCGTGACTACCGGCGGGCCGAAGCGTTGCTGATGTCGTTCGAGGGGCCGTACAGCCAGGAGTTCCTGCCGTGGGGCGACGTCTGGGTGACGCTGCCGGCCGGCGAGAGCCGCGGCCGTCAGCTCAACCTGGCCAACGGTGTGGTCACCGAACGACTGTCCGTTGGTGGGACCACTGTGGACCGTGCGGTGTGGGCGAGCCGGCCCGCCGGCGCGATGGTGATTTCCCTGACGGCGTCGGCGCCCGTCGACCTCGGCGTGGAGCTGAGCACGCCCCTGCGTGAGGTCACGCGGCTCGTCGAGGACAGCGGGATCACGCTCGGGATCGAGCTTCCCGTGGACGGCGCGCCCAAGCACGAACCGGAGGTCGCCGAGCCGCTGCGCTACGCCGACCAGGCGCGGCCGGGCTACGACCCGTTCGGCGCGCTCGCTCTGCGGCTCGACACGGACGGCACTGTGTCCACTGTGGATGGCACGGTCAGCGTGGCCGGAGCGACGCGGTTGCTGCTCACGGTGGCCAGCTCCACCAACGCCGCCGACGTCTGGTCCGGCATGGCACCCCGGTCCCGCGAACGCCACCAGGCCGTGGCCGCCGGAACCGCCGCGACCGCGTTGGCCGAGGGCGCCGATGAGCTCTTGCGAAAGCACGAAGCCGACCTCCGGCCGTTGCTCGCGGCGGCGAGCCTGCAGTTCGGGCACCACCGCGCCGGCACCTACGACGTGGCCACCGACGTCCTGTCCGGAAAGGACGAACAGCTCACCGCCACGGTGATGTTCGCCTACGGTCGCTACCTGCTGGCCACGTCGTCCCGGCCCGGTGCGCCGCCCGCGAACCTGCAGGGCATCTGGAACGAAGAGCTGCGCCCGGCGTGGTCGTCGAACTACACCGTGAACATCAACACCGAGATGAACTACTGGGCCGCCGAGACGACCGGGCTCGGCGAGTGCCACACGCCGCTGTTCGACCTGCTGGGCAAGCTCGCGGTGATGGGCGCCGACGTCGCCCGGGAGCTCTACGGCACCCGCGGCTGGGTCACCCACCACAACACCGATCCGTGGGGCTGGGCTCTGCCGGTGGGCATGGGCCACGGCAACCCGTCGTGGGCGATCTGGCAGATGGGCGGCGCGTGGCTCGTCCAGCACGCCTGGGACCACTACGACTTCACGCGCGACATCGCGTTCCTGCGCGAGACGGCGTGGCCGCTGCTCAAGGGCTGCGCCGAGTTCTGCCTCGACTGGCTCACCGAAGGCCCGGGCGGGTTCCTCGACACGATCCCCTCGACGTCACCCGAGAACCTGTTCGTCTCCGAGGCCGGGGAGCCGGAGTCGCTGACCTGGTCGGTCACGATGGACACGGCGCTGATCCGCGCGGTCTTCACCCGCACGCTCGCGGCGGCCGAAGCGCTCGGCATCGAGCACCCGGTGGCGGCCGAGATCACCGCGGCGTTGCCGCGCCTGCGTCCGCTGCGCGTGACCGACGGCGGCTGGCTCGCGGAGTGGGCCGAGGACCTGCCCGAGCAGGACCCGAAGCACCGGCACATGTCGCAGATGATCGCCGTGTACCCGCTCGACCAGATCACCGCCGGTACGGAGCTGGGCGCGGCGGCGACCGCGTTGCTGGACCGCCGTGGCCCGGGCGCGATGGGCTGGTCGTGGGCGTGGAAGATCGCGCTGCGCGCCCGGCTCGGCGACGGGGACACCGCGCGTTCGCTGCTTTCCGAGGCGACGCAGCCGTTCACCGGCGACCGCCACCGCGACGCGCCCGTGGACGGCTCCGAGTGGGGCGGGCTGCTGCCCAACCTGTTCAGCACCCACCCGCCGTTCCAGATCGACGGCAACTACGGCTTTCCGGCCGGGCTCGCGGAGCTCGTGGTGCAAAGTCACGCCGGCGCGATCGACCTGCTGCCCGCGTTGCCCTCGGCGTGGCCGGACGGCACGGCCTGCGGGCTGCGGGCGCGCGGCGGACTGGCGGTGGACGTCACCTGGCAGACCGGGAAGGTCGTGTCGGCTCGGGTGACGCGGTTGTCCGGCGATGCCGGCGACGACGTCGTGGTCCGGTGGCCCGGCGGCGGCACGACGGTCAAGGTCGCCGTCGGCGAAGTGTCCGAACTGGACGGTGAGTTCTGATGTTGACCGACCTGCCGCCGGCGCAGCTGCGGACGTACACGAGCGCGTACCAGGCCCCGGAAGACTTCGACGAGTTCTGGCGGGAAACCCTCGCGGAGACGGCGAAGTACGAGCTCGACCTCACCGTCACCCCGGTCGAGACCGCGCTGCGGACACTCGACGTGTTCGAGGTGACCTACGCCGGCTTCGGCGGCTACCCCATCCACGCCTGGCTGCGCGTGCCCAGGAACCAGCCCGGTCCGTTGCCCGCCGTCGTGCAGTTCCACGGCTACGGCAGCGGCCGCGGCAGCGCGCTCGAGGAGCTGGTCTGGGCTTCCGCGGGCTACGCGCAGCTGCAGGTCGACGTCCGCGGCCAGGGCGGCGCGCACGCGGGCGGCACGACCGGCGACCCGGTGGGCAGCGGCCCGTCGTTCCCGGGATTCCTGACCCGCGGGATCACCAGCCGGGAAACGTACTTCTACCGTCGCGTGTTCACCGACGCGGCGCGCGCGGTGGAGGCCGCGCGGGCGCTCGACGTCGTCGACCCGGACCGGGTCGCGGTGGCGGGCAACAGCCAGGGCGGCGGGATCGCCCTGGCCGCGGCGGCGCTCGTGCCGGACGTCGCGGCGCTCTACGCGCAGGCGCCGTTCCTGTGTGACCTCCGGCGCGCCTCGCTGATCGCGGGCAAGGCGCCGTACACCGAGCTCGCCGGTTACCTGGCCGCACAACGGCACGAGGTCGAGCGGACGTTCGAAGTGCTGTCCTATTTCGACGGTGTCGGCTTCGCGAGCCGCGCCGCCGCCCCGGCGCACTTCTCGATCGGGCTGATGGACGACATCGTCCCGCCGTCGACGGTTTTCGGAGCCTACAACGCCTATCGCGGCCCGAAACACCTCGACGTATGGGAGTACAACGGGCACGAGGCCGGCGGGGGCCAGGACCTGGAGAACGTGCTGGCCACGTTCGCGTCGCTGCTCAAGCCGGGCAGCTGAAAGTCAGTTTTGAAATCCCTCAAGTTTTAAATCCACAGTGGAGTGGAGAAGCGTCCCGAGTGGCGCGGAAGCGAGGAAACCCATGAAGATCCGCACTTGGGCCGCCACCGGGCTGGCGGCGGTGCTCGGAGCAGTGCTGGCCGGCTGCGGCGGTGGCTCGGCCGACGCCGGCGGCAACACCGTGAACTGGTGGACCTGGGACGACCACCAGGCCGCCGCCTACCAGGTGTGCGCCGACGCGTTCCAGAAGGCCAACCCCGGCACCACGGTGAAGATCTCCCAGTACACCGTGGCCGACTACTTCACCAAGCTCACCGCCGGCTTCGTCGCGGGCACTGCGCCCGACGCGTTCCAGGACAGCGTGCAGTACCTGCAGGCCTACGCGAGCCAGCACCAGCTGCTTCCGCTCGACGACTACATCAAGAAGGACAACTTCGATCTCAAGAAGTTCTCCGTGGGCGTCAACTCGTGGAAGTTCACCGACGGCAAGCAGTACGGCCTGCCGCTCGACTGGGCCTCGGCCGGTCTCTACTACAACACCGACGCCCTCACCAAGGCCGGCTACACCGCCGCCGACGTGCACAACCTCAGCTGGAACCCCGACGACGGCGGCACCTTCGACAAGATGGTGGCGCACCTGACCGTCGACAAGAAGGGCGTGCGCGGCGACCAGCCGGGCTTCGACAAGAACAACGTCGCCTCCTACGGGATGGGCCAGCTCGCGGCGAAGGACTTCATCGGCCAGGTGACGTTCAGCGCGTTCGCCTCGACGCTGGGCTGGCGTCTCGGTGACAAGCCGGAGTGGCCGACGAAGTTCAACTACAGCGACCCGCGGTTCGTCAAGACCGTGAACTACATCCGCACGCTGACCGACCGCGGTCTCGCGCCGAAGATCGGCACGTTCACCACCGGCGCCGGCCAGGCCACCGTCAGCGACGCCGACCTGATCGGCTCGGGCAAGGTCGCCATGGAGCTTTCGGGTTCCTGGTCCGCGCCGAGCTTCGCGAAGCTGCCGGGCGTGAAGATCGGGATCGCCGCGCCGCCCACCGGGCCCGACGGCAAGACCCGCGCGCTGACGTCGAACTCCAATGGCAACACGATCTGGGCCGGCACGAAGAACCCCGACCTGACCTGGAAGTGGGTCTCGTACATGGGTTCGCAGGAGTGCCAGACGGCGGCCTCGAAGACGGGCACGTTCTTCCCGTCGATCCCGGCTTCGATGGACGCGGCCACCGCGGCCATGAAGCCGCAGGGCGTGGACCTGTCGGTGTTCACCGCGATGCTGAAGAACGGCTCGCTCTACCCGGCCGAGGTGTACGCCAACGGCGCCGCCGTGCAGGCCGCGGAGGAGCCACTGCTCGAATCGTTCTATTCGCACAACCGCAACGACGACGTGTTCCCTGAAATGGAGAAGCAGAGCGTTTCGCTGCTCGCCAAGAACTAGGAACGCCCGGGAGTCAGGAGTGAGGACATGTCCAGCCCTACGGTGGTCGGCCTGCGGGCCGCCGGCACGAGTTTCGCCGTGGAACTCGGCCGGCCGGTGCCCCGCGTGCTGCACTGGGGCGCCGACCTCGGCGAGCTGTCCGAAGTGGACGCCGAGGCACTGCGGCTGACCGCCGGGGGCGCGGTGCTGAACAACGCGCCCGATGTGGCCCGTTCGTTTTCCGTGTGGCCCACGGAGGCGCAGACGTGGTCCGGCACCCCCGCGGTGTCGGGCCACACCGCCGGCCGCGGCGCGGTGCCGCGGCCGGTGCTGCGGGGCTTTTCCCAGGACGACAGTGCGTTGACGCTGGAGCTCACCGACGCGTCGTCCGGGCTGGACGTGGAGCTGACCTACCGGCTGACCCCTTCGGGGGTCCTGGAGGTGGCGACCAAGGTGACCCGGCACGTGGACGCGGGCACCGAACCGTACGACCTGGCCGGGGTGGTGGCCGTGCTGCCGCTGCCCCGGCGGGCCGCGGAAGTGCTCGACTTCACGGGCAAGTGGTGCCGCGAACGCAGCCCGCAACGGCAGCCGCTGGCGTTCGGTGGCCACGTGCGCGAGGTGCGCCGCGGCAAGCCGGGCGCGGACTCGCCGTATCTGCTGACGGTCGGCGAGCCCGGGTTTTCCTTCGCCTCGGGCGAAGTCTGGGGCATGCACGTGGCGTGGAGCGGCGACCAGAAGTGGTTCGCCGAGCAGCTGCCCGAAGGCGCGGGCGTGCACGCGAGTGTGCTGGGCGGCGGTGAGCTGCTGCGGCCCGGCGAGGTCCGGCTCGCGGCGGGGGAGTCGTACGTGGCTCCCGTGGTGTGTTTCGCCTGGTCGGACGAGGGGCTCGACGGGCTCGCCGCGCGGTTCCACGCGTACCACCGCGCGCGGGCCGCGCACACGGGCAAGCCGCGGCCGCTGACGTTGAACACGTGGGAGGCCGTGTACTTCGAGCACGACCTCGACCGCCTGCTGGAGCTCACGGAGCTGGCCGCGAAGGTCGGCGTGGAACGGCTCGTGCTCGACGACGGCTGGTTCCGCGGCCGTCGGGACGACACCGCGGGCCTGGGCGACTGGACCGTCGACCGTGCGGTGTGGCCGGAGGGTCTCACGCCGCTGGTGGACCGCGTGCACGCGCTGGGGATGGAGTTCGGGCTGTGGGTCGAGCCGGAGATGGTGAACCTCGACTCCGACACCGCCCGGGAACACCCTTCGTGGCTTCTCGGGCCCGCTGAGCTGGGTGCGCCTTCGCGCAACCAGTACACGTTGAACATCGCGCACCCCGAGGCGTACCAGTACTTGCTGGACTCGCTCGACGCGTTGGTGGGCGAGTACAGCGTCGACTACCTCAAGTGGGACCACAACCGCGAGCTGCACGAGGCGTACGACCGGGTCACGGGCCGGGCGGGCTCGCGCGCGCAGACGCTGGCGCTGTACCGGCTGCTCGACGAGTTGCGAGCCCGCCACCCGCGGCTGGAGATCGAGAGCTGCGCGAGCGGCGGCGGCCGCGTCGACCTGGGGATCCTGGGCCGGACCGATCGCGTGTGGGCGTCGGACTGCATCGACCCGCTGGAGCGGCAGGCGATCCAGCGCTGGACCGCGCAGCTGATCCCGCCGGAGGTGATCGGTTCACACGTCGGCGCGGAGCGCAGCCACACGACCGCGCGCGTGACGGACCTGTCGTTCCGGCTGGTCACAGCGTTGTTCGGGCACGCCGGGATCGAAGCCGATCTCACGCGCAGCTCGGCTTCGGAGCTGGCTGCGTTCACCGCGTGGGCGCAGCTGTACAAGGAGTTCCGGCCCCTGCTGCACGGCGGGCGCGTGGTGCGCGCGGACCTGCCGGACGCCGACGCCTACCTGCACGGCGTGGTTTCGGAGACGCGTGCCCTGCTCTGCTGGGCGCGGCTGGCGACGGGCGCGGCGGGACAGCCCGGACGCGTGCGGCTGCCGGGACTGGACCCGGCGCGGCTGTATCGCGTGCGGGTGCGGGCCGAAGCCGGGCTGCCGTCGTTGCGAGAGGTCACGGCGCCGGAGTGGTTCACGCGGGCGGTCGACGGGCCTGTCGAACTGCCGGGCACCGTGCTCGCGGTGGCCGGCCTGCCGATGCCGGTCCTGGACCCGGCGCAGGCGCTGCTGCTTGACCTGTCCACTGTGGACCGGTCATGAGGCCGGGCGCGGAGCGCGGGCTCGTCGCGCTGCCGGCCCGGCAGGTGCTCGCCGACGGTGTCTACGAGCAGCTCCGCGCCCTCATCATGAACGACGGCATCGCGCCCGGCGCCCGCGTGAACATCGACGAGATCGCGCGGGAGCTGGGTGTCTCGGGCACGCCGGTGCGGGAAGCGTTGGCGCGCCTGGAATCCGAGGAGCTGGTGAGCCGCCTGCCGTTGCGCGGCTACCGCGTGACCGAGCTGCTGACGCGCCGCGAGGTCGACGACATGTACTCGCTGCGGATGCTGCTGGAGCCGCCGAGCGCCGGGCTGGCCGCGAAGGCGATGTCGGACGATCATTCAGCGGCGCTGCGCGCGGAGCTGGCGACGTGTCCCGCCGCGCCCGCGCACGACGCGTACAGCGACTACAAGGCGCTGACCGCGCACGACGCGCGTTTGCACGAGCTCGTGCTGCGCATCGCGGGGAACGCGGCGGTGGAGCAGGCGTTCGCGCGTACCCACTGCCACCTGCATTTCTTCCGGCTCAACTACAACCAGCCGTTCGGCGAGCAGACGATCTCGGAGCACCGCGCCATCGTCGAAGCCCTTGTGTCGGGCAGTGCGGTCGCGGCGCGCAAGGCGATGGCCGCGCATCTGGACGTGGCGCGCGACCGGCTGTTGTCCCGCATGTGACGCACCCCAATGTGGCGTTCGGTGCGTTGAGTGCACCGAACGCCACATTGGGGTGCTTGAAGCAGGCAGGGTCAGTGGGTGAGGACTGGCAGCGTCTCGTAGATGCGCTGCTGCGGTCCGCCGGCGCCCAGCGTGCGGAAACCGTTGGCCCACAGGGAGTTCACGCGGGAGCGTTCCTGCGCGTTGGGGTTGGCGTTGGTGCACGACGGGCCGGGGCCGCCGCCCGACATCAGCTCGGAGCACGGGCCGGAGTAGTGGTCGGGCAGGCCGAGCACGTGGCCGGTCTCGTGGGCGGCGATGCGGGTGTTGTCGTACTGGCGGGCCTGGGCGTAGTCGATGAAGACGGTGCCGGTGCCGTGGCCGTCGCTCTGGGCGTAGGAGCCGCGCGGGTCGTTGCCCTCGACGTAGCGCAGCGAGGCGCCCGAGGAGCGTTCGGCCAGCTTGACGTTGGTGACCGAGCGGTTCCAGTTGGCCGCGCCGGCGTTGATCGCCGCGCGGAAAGTCGGCGCGCCGGAGGTGCTGTAGTACACCGTGGTGACGGCCGCGGCCTGGTCGGTGGCGGCCGTGGCGGCGGTGGCCGTGCCGCCGACGAGCGGGGCGGCGGCGACGGCCAGCGCGATGGCGCCGGACAGCAAGAACTTCCTCGACATCGGAAAGCTCCTCGGGTGGGTGAGGGGAGTTTTGCCTGATTTGCGCGCGCTGCACCGAATCTAGGCAATCAAGCCCTGTTTGTGACCCGACTTTCGTACTGTCCGGAAAGTGGTGATTTACCAACACCATCCACGGGTTGACTCAGGCGACGGGTTGGGCCAGCGGCACCTGCTCGTGCGTGTCCTTGGTGAACCGGCGGAGCTCGGTTCGGTGCACGTCGCCGCCGCAGTGGTCGCACTTCTCGCCGGGGCGGGTGAGCTCGCCGCACGGGGTGTGGACCAGTTGCATCGGCTCACCCGGCGCGGGGGAGTGCGTGTACGTGTCGCCCCAGGCGCCCAGCGCGTGGATCACCGGCAGCGTGTCGGCGCCGGCCTGGGTGAGGCGGTATTCGTCGCGGGTGCGGCCGCCGTCGCGATACGGGACGCGCGCCATCAGGCCGGTCTCGACCATCCGCGCGAGCCGTGAGGACAGCACGTTGTCCGCGATGCCGAGGGTGGTGCGGAACTCGTCGAAGCGCGTGGTGCCCGCGTGGGCTTCGCGCAGGATCACCAGCGTCCACGGCTCGCCGAGCACGTCCGCGCCGCGGGCGATGGGGCAGGGCGTGCCTTCCCAGCTTGACCTTCGGCCCATGGTTTCCTCCCGTGCTGGCTTGCTTGAAGCAAGTTTACCCCGTACTGTCGGTGACGGCTAGCTTGCAGATAACAAGTCAGGTGTGTTGGGAGTTGGTTTTGATGGAGATCAAGGGTTCTGTCGCACTGGTGACGGGCGCGAACCGTGGGCTGGGCCGGGAGCTGGCCGCCGCTCTGCTGGAGCGCGGGGCGGCGAAGGTCTACGCCGCGGTGCGTCGCCCGGAGTCAGTTGACCTGCCGGGTGTCGTGCCGCTCGCGGTCGACGTCACCGACCCGGCCTCGATCCAGGCCGCCGCGGCAGCAGCAGGCGACGTGACGCTGCTGATCAACAACGCCGGCGTCTCCACGGGAGCCTCATTTCTCGGCGGTTCTCTCGACGACGTCCGCCTCGAGATGGAGACCCACTACTTCGGCCCGCTGCAAACGGCGCGCGCCTTCGCCCCCGTGCTGGCCCGCAACGGCGGCGGCGCGATCCTGAACATCCTCTCGGTGCTGTCGTGGTTCACCGCGCCCCACGTCAACGCCTACTCCGCGGGCAAAGCGGCGGGCCTCCAGCTGACCAACGGCCTGCGCCTCGCCCTCCACGACCAGGGCACCCTCGTGTCGGCCCTGCACGTCGGCTACATGGACACGGACATGGCGGCAGACATCACGGCCCCCAAGTCGGCCCCCGCGGCCATCGCCGCGCTCGCCCTGGACGGCCTCGAGAAGGGCGACTTCGAAATCGTCGCGGACGACATCAGCCGCACCGTGCGGGCCAGCCTGTCGGGAGACATCGCGGGGCAGTACCCGCAGCTGGTTTCCTGACGGTCGCCTTTGGCTGGTTCGGTGAAGCACCGTGCCCCTGGCGGCCTTGTTGGCTGCCAGGGGCGCGGTGGTTTTCGGTGGCGGGCTAGTGGCCGCCGTCTGCTGGGGCTGGTCGCCGCTGCCGGTGTTGGCGTTGGCGTTGGCCCAGCCGGTTTCGGTGATCTCTGCTTGTGAGGGACCGGCTTTTCGTTGGCCGCTGCGGGGCAGTTGCCCTAGTGGCGGTCGCCGGCCGCGGGGCCGTCTTGGCGGCTCGGTGGTCTGCCGAGGGGCGAAGCGCCGAGCGGCCTGGCCAGGTGGCTCACCTGGTTTTCTTGGTGTGTGGGCAAAGCGCTGCACCCCTGGTGGCCTTGTGGGCTGCCGGGGGCGCGGTGGTTTCGGTGACTTCGCCGGTGGCTGCTTGTCGGGCGTCGAATTTTCCTTGGCCGCTGGTCGTTTCGGTCGGTTGCTCCGGCAGCGGTGTCCGGCCGTGGGGCGCGTGTCGGCGGCTCGGTGGTCTGCCGAGGAGCGAGCGCCAAGCAGCGCGGGCGCGTCGGCACGCTTTTGTTGGTGTGTGGGTGAAGCACCGCGCCCCTGGTCGCCTTGTTGGCTGCCAGGGGCGCGGTGGTTTTCGTGGCGGGCTAGTGGCCGCCGTCTGCTGGGGGCTGGTCGCCGCCGCCGGTGTTGGCGTTGGCCCAGCCGGTTTCGGCTGTTTTCTGGATGTCGAGCATCTGCTTCATGATCTCCTGGCCGCCCTTGACCGGCCACGCCCACATTTCCTTGGCGCTGTCGGAGTCGGCGACCCACTGCTTGAGGATCGAGAAGGCCTGCGGGTGGTTCGCCTTCAGCTGGTTCTCGAGGTACTTGTACTTGGCGTAGGCGTCCGGCTGGTGCTGCTTCAGCCAGTCCTCGTGAGCCTTGGTCCACGGCGTCTTCGGCGGCTGGTTGGCCGGGGGTGCGGCGGCGTCGTCGCCGTGGTGACTGGCGGGCGGGGTGCCATCGTCTCCGTGGTGGCTGCTGCCTGGAGGTGTCCCGTCGTCGCCGTGGTGGCTGCCTTGGGTGCCGCCGTGGCTGCTGTCCGAGGCCGCGTCGTCGCCGTGGTGACTGCCGTGAGTCCCGGCGTCGGAGGCGGCGTCGTCGCCGTGGTGACTGCCGTGAGTCCCGGCGTCGGAGGAGGCGTCGTCGGAGTGGGTCCCCGGCGGGGGAGCGTCGTCCTTGGGTGGGACGGGCGGCGGGGCGTCGTCACCGGCGTGCGAGGCCGGGGGCGGGGTGGCTGCGTCGTCGCCGTGGGTTGCCGGCGGCGGGACGTCGTCCTTCGGGGGCACGGGCGGTCGGGCGTCGTCGCCCGCGTGGCTGCTCGGCGGCGGGGTCGCCGCGTCGTCGCCGCTGTGGCTTGCGGGCGGCGGCGTGGCGGCGTCGTCACCGGCATGGGTCGCCGGCGGGGGAACGTCGTCCTTGGGTGGGACGGGCGGTGGAGCGTCGTCGCCCGCGTGGCTTGCGGGCGGCGGCGTGGCGGCGTCGTCGCCGGCGTGGCTGGCCGGAGGCGGTGTCGCGGTGTCGTCGCCGGCGTGGCTTGCGGGCGGCGGCGTGGCGGTGTCGTCGCCGGCGTGGCTTGCGGGCGGCGGCGTGGCGGCGTCGTCGCCGGCGTGGCTGGCCGGAGGCGGTGTCGCGGTGTCGTCGCCGGCGTGGGTTGCGGGCGGCGGGGCGTCGTCCTTGGGCGGAACCGGAGGCGGCGCGTCGTCGCCGGCGTGGCTGGCCGGAGGCGGCGTGGCGGTGTCGTCGCCGGCGTGGGTTGCCGGGGGCGGGACGTCGTCCTTCGGGGGTACGGGTGGCGGCACGTCGTCGCCGGCGTGCGAAGCGGGCGGGGGAGTGGCCGCATCGTCGGTGTGGGTTGCCGGTGGGGGAACGTCGTCCTTCGGCGGAACCGGAGGCGGCACGTCGTCGCCCGCGTGGCTGGCGGGAGGAGGTGTGGCGGCTTCGTCGCCGGAGTGGGTGCCGCTGCCAGAACCGGAGCCACTGCTGCCGGCGGGCGGTGGGACGTCGTCCTTCGGTGGGACTGGGGGTGGGACGTCGTCGCCGGAGTGGGAGGCCGGGGGTGGGGTCGCGGCGTCGTCGCCGCTGTGGGTCGGGGGCGGAGGTGTGGCGGCGTCGTCGCCGGAGTGGGTGCCCGAGCCAGAACCGCTGCCGGAACCAGAGCCGCTCCCCGAGCCCGAACCGCTGCCACCCGCGGGCGGGGGCACGTCGTCGCCGGCGTGGCTGGCGGGAGGCGGTGTGGCGGCGTCGTCGCCCGAGTGGGTGCCCGAGCCGGAGCCAGAACCGCTGCCAGAACCCGAACCGCTGCCAGAACCCGAACCGCTGCCACCCGGGGGCGGGGGCACGTCCTTCGGCGGCGGAGGTGTGGCGGCGTCGTCGCCGGAGTGGGAGCCCGAGCCAGAACCAGAGCCGCTGCCCGAACCAGAACCAGAGCCGCTGCCCGAACCTGAACCAGAGCCGCTGCCCGAGCCAGAACCAGAGCCGCTGCCCGAGCCCGAACCTGAACCACCCGCGGGCGGAGGCACGTCATCCTTCGGCGGCACCGGCGGGGGAGTGGCCGCATCGTCGCCGCTGTGCGCACCGGAAGAGCCGGCGCCCGAGGAGCCCGCGCCGCCGCCGGAGCCGCCGCGGGCCGGGGTCGGGGTCATGGGGATGTCGTCGCCGGCGTGGGCCGCGCTGCCGCCGGCGGCGCCGCCGGCGCCGGGGCGGGTTTTGAGGCCCTTGACGATGTTGCCGATGCGCGCGGCGGAGCGGGTGGCCTGCGCGACGACCGCGGCGAGCTTCGCGCCGAGGGAGGTGGCGGTGAGCGTCGCCTGCGTGACGCACCAGCCGACGCCCGCGACGATGGACGCGCCGAACGTCGGGATGGCCGCCGCCAGGGCGATGAGCATCGTGGAGATCATGTCGCCGAGGACCGTGGTGATGAGGTCGCGGAACAGACCGCGCACGGCGGCGATGATGGCCATGTTCGTCTGGATCAGGTACGCCACGATGTCGGTGCCGTGGGCCTTGCTGTCCAGGTCGGCGGCGAGCTCCTGCATGCGCTGCCGGAACGTGTCGGCGGCGTTGCCCTGCCAGTCCTTGACGGCACCGTCCAAAGAGGACTTCTGGTCCTCGCCGATCTGCCGGATGGTCTCGGCGATCGTGTGCACTTCCTGGCTCAGCAGCTGGATCTGGTCCGGGTCGCCCATCAGCATGTCGAGCGGCTCGCGCAGGAAGCTCACGTGCTCGATCAGCCAGCCGAGCCCCGCGGAGATCAGGCTGCCCAGCGGGTTGAGCGCGAACTTCACCGTGTCCACGGCCGAAGCCACCACACCGAGCCCGATCGAGACGCCCAGGGCCGCCTTGTCGGAGTCGTCGGCGGTCTTCATGTCTTCGCAGCTCTTGATGAGGAACGAGTACGAGTCGAGGAAACCCGCGCCGGAGAACTTGTTGGAGTCGGTGATCACCACCCCGGCACCGAAGTCGGGCTTGGCGTTCGGGTCGAACGTCGTGGTCAAGTCGGGGTCCCCGCTGTCGTGATGGCCTGCGCGTGGTTGGTTTCCGTGGTGCGGTACTGGTCCGCGGCCGTGCGCGTGTTGTTGGCCTGGTCCGTGATCGCCTTCGCGGCGCCGTTGACCTGGTCGTGCAGCACACCGAGCGCGATGCGCGTCGGGATCCCCAGCACCTGGCCGACGACCACGCCGAACGCGTTGATGTCGCCGCCGTTGACCTCCTGGACGCGGTTGGCCGCGGCCGTCACCTTGCCGCCGCGCTCGTCCAGACCACTCGCGTACGTCGTCAGCACGTCGGGCTCGACGGTGTACCCGTCCATCAGCGCATCTCCCTCGTCACCACGGCTGCATCTCGTCGTCGTCGCCGTCCATACGGCGGCGGTGCGGGCCCGACTGCGGCCTCGGCTGCTGGTCCGGCCGCGGCTGCGGCGGCGCGGGCGGACCCGACTGCGGCGCCGGCGGAACGGGCGGCGGAGGCATCCGCGGCGGCACAGGCGGCGGAGGCGCCTGCGGCGGCATTCCAGGCCGCCCGGGCGGCATCCCCCCGGCCGGCGGCATCCGCGGCGGCACGGGCGGCGGAGTGCGGTCCTCGGCCTCGGGCTCACCGGGCTGACGCGGCGCGTCCTGCGGCTCGTCCTCCTCGGGCTCCGGGGCAGGCAGGAAGGACCGGACCACGTCCATCATCTCGGTGCCGCCGGCCAGCGGCTCGAGCGCGTCGGCGACCTCGCGCGACACCTGCCGCTGGGCCTTGCCGTAGGTCTCCATGATGGCGGCGGTGAGCTGGGCGCCGCCGGACGAACGCAGCGCCCGGTCGTCGATGTGCAGGTTCTTGAGCGCGCCGTTGGGGGTGACGGTGACCGTGACCAGTCCGTCCGACGAACGGGCCTTGCCCTCGGCCTCGGTGAGCTTTTCTTGCAGCGCAACGCTTTTCGCGCGCATCTCGTCCACACGCCGCTGGAAGTCGTCCAGCCACTCCTGCTCGTCCACCAGGAAAAAAATATCGAGATGTCCGGCCTGCCGGGGTGAACCGCAGATGACGGGTCGACGACGAAACGAGGCGGCCCATCCGACGCTCGGGCAGGTCAAGCGGTAAGAATGGGCACGTGCCGGAAGAAGTCGAGGTCAGCGCCGGACGCACCCGCAACAGGTGGGGCGAGGGTGATCGGCTGCGCGGGGAGATCCTCGACGCGGCCAGCCGGCTGCTGTCCGAGCTCGGCGGTGAAGACGGCCTGACGATCCGCGGCGTCGCCCGCGCGGTCGGCATCGCGCCCGCCAGCATCTACCAGCACTTCACGGACCGCTCCGCCCTCGTCGCGGGCTTGCTCGACTACGAGTTCGCGCGGCTGCGCGCCGCGATGGAGGCGGCCGAGGCGAGCGAGGACCCGGACGACGTCGTCGGCCGCGTGCGCGCGCTGATCCACGCGTACTGCCGCTTCGCCATGGACAACCCCGGCCACCACCGGCTGATGATGGCCAACGGCGCCACTCGCGCGACGCCCGACGCGTACCCGCAGGGGCCGTTGCCCGATCTCATCGAACTGCTCACGACCGGCTTCGCGCGCTGCGACGCCGCGGGTTTCTCGCTCAGAGTGCCGCCCGAGCGGGCCGGCGTGATCGCCTTCGTCGGCGCCCACGGCCGCGTCGCGCTGTTCCACAACTCGCCCGCTCGGGGCGGCGCCGACTCCGTCCTGCCGTTCGTCGACGAGCTCGTTTCGCTCGTTTTCGCCTGAGCCACGGGCGTTTTCTCCCGTTTCCACCCGGCTGCTCTCGGCCGTCCCGGTGATCTTGTCCACGAAGGTGGCCAACTCTCCACGAGATTGCCTAACATGTGTTCAGTAAGTATCCGAACAATCGTTTGGTAACTCTCCGTAGGAGGGATTTTCGATGACGGAGGCCCTCTCGTCCTCGTCGCCGGCCGTGTCCGCCGCCCCTGAGCCCGAGTTCCCGATGTCGCGCGGGCGCTGCCCGTTCGACCCGCCGCCCGAGCTCGAACGGCGGCTGCACGACGAGCCGGTGTCCCGCGTCCGGATCTGGGACGGCAGCGAGCCGTGGCTGTTCACGCGCTACGAAGACGTCCGCGCGCTGCTTCGCGACTCGCGCGTCAGCGCCAACACCGACCTGCCGGGTTACCCGCCGCAGTCGCCGGGCGTCGCGGCCCGGCGCAAGCGCGCCAAGGCGTTCATCAGCATGGACGACCCCGACCACGCTTCCCAGCGCCGGATGCTCACCGCCGACTTCATGGTCAAGAAGGTGGAGCGCCTGCGCCCCCGGATCCAGAAGATCGTCGACGAGCTGATCGACGACATGCTGTCCGGCCCGAAGCCCGCGGACCTCGTGCAGGCCTTCGCGCTTCCGTTGCCGTCGCTGGTGATCTGCGAGCTGCTCGGTGTGCCGTATGAAGACCGCGCGCTGTTCCACCGCCTCAGCAAGGTGCTGATCTCGCAGGAGGCCACGCCGCAGCAGTCGCTGGACGCGATCGAGGAACTGCTGGCCTACCTCAGCCGGCTGGTGGAGCAGAAGCTGAAGGACCCGGGCGACGACGTGCTGAGCCGCCTCGCGACCGAGCAGGTGGCCACCGGGGCCATGACGGCCGACGACGTCGCCGCGATGGGCCAGCTCCTGCTCGTGGCCGGCCACGAGACCACGGCCAACATGATCGCGCTCGGCACCGTGGCGCTGCTGGAACACCCGGACCAGCTCGACCTCGTGCGCGACGGTGACGCACCGCTGATCGCCAACGCCGTGGAGGAGCTGCTGCGCTACCTCACGATCGTCCACACGGGACGCCGGCGCGTCGCGTTGGAGGACATGGAGATCGCCGGCCGGCAGATCCGCAAGGGTGACGGCCTCATCGCCGCTTCGGACACCGCGAACCGCGACGCCGACGCCTTCCCCGACCCGGACAAGCTCGACGTCACCCGCAAGGCCCGCCACCACGTGGCGTTCGGCTACGGCGTGCACCAGTGCCTCGGCCAGCCGCTCGCGCGCGTCGAGCTGCAGGTGGTCTACAGCACGCTCTACCGGCGGATCCCGACGCTGAAACTGGCGGCACCGTTGGCGGAGCTGGACTTCAAGCACGACATGCTGGTCTACGGCGTGCACTCGCTGCCCGTGACCTGGTGAAACTCCCGCGAAAGGACTGTTGAGATGAAGGTGGTCATCGACCAGGACCGGTGCGTCGGGGCGGGCCAGTGCGTGCTCGCGGCGCCGGAGGTGTTCGACCAGCGCGAGGACGACGGCATCGTCGTGCTGTTGGACGAGAACCCGCCCGAGGAGCTGCACGACCAGGTCCGGGAGGCGGCGCAGATCTGTCCTGCGCTGTCGATCGAGCTGGCCGGGTAGTTCCCGTCCGTTGTTGGTTGTCCATTGTGGAACCGGTCGGGCGCCACACGGTGGTGTGACGCCCGACCGGGGAATGTCGTGGTCGGCGCGGTGCTGGCTAGGGTGACTCGTCCTGGTTGCCGGGGAAGGGAAACCCGTCGTGTCGTTCCGCCGTCTCGTGTCCGTGCTGATCGCCGCGCCGGCCCTCCTCGGGGCGGTCGCCGTGCCCGCCTCGGCGTCCATCGCGCCGATCCCGCCGTCGCCGCTGCGGTGCGCGGCGGTCGGTGACGTCGTGGCCAAGCTGGATTCCCGCGTCGAGGCCATCGTCGCCGAGATGGGCGCCAACCCGAACGCGACGGCGAACCCGGTGGCGACGGCATTCAACGACGCCACCGCCGGCCTGCCTGCCGCACCCGCCACGGGCTGCACGACCGACTCGGCCGCGGCCGACACCGTCGTGCACTCGGTCTTCACGTACGTGCGCGCCGTGAACCGCTTCTCGCCCACGCTCACGCCGACGATCAGCCTCGTCGTGGACCCGAGCGTGAGCAACTTCGTGTACGCCGTGCAGACCGCTTCGCCGGGCACCTACACCGACACGTCGAACGCCATCACGCCGGAGATGCGCGGTGAGCTGCTGCAGGGCAAGTACGTGCTGACGGTCACCGCGCTCGGCTTCTGACCCTTTATACTGTAAGGAGTCGCCTTCACAGGGGGTTCCTTCGTGGTCGTCTTCGCCGGGCAAGGGGACGCCCGCCGCTCGATGGAGCTCCTGTGGCGCAAGGACGTCGCACCCCGCGGCGGCGGGCCCGGCCCCAAGCCCGGGCTGAGCGTGGACGCCATCGTCGCGGCGGCCGTGGAGATCGCCGACGCCTCGGGCATGGCCGCGCTGTCCATGCGCGCGGTCGGCGAGCGACTCGGCCGCACGGCGATGGCGCTGTACACCTACGTGCCGGGCAAGTCCGAGCTCATCGACCTCATGTACGACCACACGCTCACCGAGCTGCGCGACGACTACGACCTGTCCGGCGGCTGGCGCCCCGCGATCGTCGCCCTGGCGCGCGAGCTCTGGGACTTCCACCTGCGGCATCCGTGGCTGCTGCAGGTTTCGTATGCCCGGCCGGTGCTGGGGCCGGGGGAGTTCCGGATGCAGCAGCTGGTGCTGCGGGTCCTCTTCGCGACCGGCCTGCCCGCGGCCCGGGTGCGGTGGATCGTGGGCGCGTTGCTGAACACGGTCCGTGGCTCGGTCCAGATCGCCGCCGAGTCCCGCCAGGCCTCGCGCGAGACGGGACTGTCCGAAGAGGACTGGTGGTCCGCACGGGCGGCGGTGCTGGGGGAGCTGGTGCCGGACTTGGTTTCGCGGTACCCGCTGGTGGGGCAGCTGGGTTCGGAGCAGCCGCCGGTTCCGTCGGATGAGCCTTACCTCGAACGGGAGGCCCGGCTGAGCCTGGAGTCGGGTTTGGATCTCCTGCTGGACGGCATCGAGGCGGCCATCGCCCGCGAGCGCTGATTCAGGGCTTGCGCGTTTTCGGTGCTGCGCCGGGTAAGGGCACTGACCGTCACGAATCCCCGGGTGGCGGGCCGCTCGATTTCGGGCGGCGGCGTGCCGGGGCAGGCGGCACCGGCTTCGCCGCGACGACGTCGGACAGGGGCACCACCACGAGGCCCCGCTTGGTTTCCACGGTGCACGAGGAAGAATCGCGGTCTCGCAACTCGCCGAGGGCGTCGGTGAAGCCGCCCTCGACGCGGTAGCGGACGACGACGCGGGTGCCCAGCGGCAGGTCCAGCAGGATCACAGGCGCGCCGAGAGTTCGGTGTCCGAGGGTTCCACCAGGTGGGTGCCGTCGGCGAAGACGATGGTGGGGATGCGGCGCGCGCCGTCCTGAAGCGAGCGCACCAGGGCCTCGGCGGCGGGGTCCGCCTCGACGTCCACGTAGTCGTACGCCACGCCGCGGGAGTCGAGCAGCGCGCGGCTGCGCTTGACGTCCGGGCACCAGCTCGCGCCGTACACGATCATGAAGCCACCTCCGAAACCTCGACCGGCGTAGCCGCAGCGGGCTCACCGTGGCCCAGGAACGTCAGCCAGTCCTTGAAAACGTGGTGCACCGCCTCCGCCCCGACGGGTTCGCCGGGCGCCGGGAACGAGCGTGGGTGCAGGATGAAGCCGCGCTGCTGCGGGCCGCCGAGGGCGCCGTGGGAGCCGACGTGCCGTTCGAACGGCGACGACTGGTCCGACTCCGGGTCGTAGCGGCTGTTGATCATGATGTCCGCGCAGTGCGGGAACGTGTCGACGCGCTTCACCAGCTCGTCGGCGTACGGGCCGTAGTCCGCCAGTGGGTCCTCGCCGATGACAACGCCCGTTGCCAGGCGCTTCAGGCCGTCGCGGCCGAGGACGACGGGGCCGAACTCCGAGCTGTGCACCAGCATGAACCCGACGCCGTCGTGGTCGACCAGCGTCGGCAGCAGGTCCGGGTACTCGCGCTCGATCGTCTCCAGGTTCACGCGGCCCTCGTGCTCGGTGAAGGACACCATCGCCAGGTGCCCGGACACCACGCAGACCACGCCGGGCGCCACGCGCGTGACCTCGCCGGGCGAGCCGCTCGTGGTGCGCGGCCGGTTCTCGGCGCACTCGGCGTCCTCGACGCGCGAGCGCAGCCGGCGCGCGATCAGGCCGCCGGTGTTCGTCGCCTCGGCGAGCGCCGCGTTGACCTGCCAGCTCTCGGCCTGCCGGCGCTTGCCGTGCTCGGCCACGGGTGCGCCGCCGCACAGGCGTCCGACCAGGGCTTCCATCGTCTCGCCGAAGCGGTCGACGAAGGCCTGGCCCTGGGTCTGACCGTGGTCCGACAGCCCGACGATGTGGTAGCGCCGCGGCGCGATGCGACTCGTGCGCAGCAGGCGCGCGAACTGCTGGTCGATCGAGCGCAGCACCTCCAGCGTGTCGAACCGCTCGATGCCGGAGTGGTGCGCGACCTCGTCGTAGCCGAGGAAGTCCGCGTACACCACCGGCCGGCCCGCCAGCATGTCGCCGATGATCGCGGAGACGACCACGTCGCGCGCGATCACCGTGGTGCCCGGGCGCGCGAGCGGGTAGAAGCCGCCGCGCGGGATCCGCGGAACCACGCCGGCGCGACGCTGCTTGGCGGCCGCGGACAGCTCGCGGAACACGTCGATGAGGGCCACCCCGAACGTCCGCAGCACGTTGACGGGGTTCGCGAAGTACGCGCGGTAGCCGGCGCCGACGGAGTCGTGGCGCGGGCCGCGGACCTTGCGCGGCACCAGGACCGGGATGGAGCTCATCGTGAGGCTCACGTGCTCGGCGTCACCGGAGAACAGGTTGCCGTGGCTGGCGCCGTCGCCCGCGAGCAGGCCCTGCCCGTTGGTGTGGCGGCGCTCGATCTCGGCCGCGTCGCTCGGGTGCGCGCACGCCATCACGTGGTCGCGGTCCTTCTCGTACCAGCGGAACCCGAGGATGTCGTGGTTGGAGCCGTGCAGAATTCCGCACACGCTGGCGCCGGTCTGCGAGCTCCAGTCGGTGTGCCAGCGCGTGAGTGAATGCGTGCCCTCGGACAGCCACGCGGCGAACGTCGGCATGTCCCCGTCCCGCACGGCGCGGCGCACAGTGTCGTAGCCCAGCCCGTCGATCTGCAGGAACACGACGCCGGGCGGCTCCTCGGCGAGGTCCTCACCGGGCGCGTGCTTGCGCCGGCGGCGGGCGGCCCGGCGGAAGAAGATCTCGTCCTCGTCGACGGCGAGCGCGCTCGAGATCAGCGCGCCGACGGCCGACATCACCACCGTGATGATCACCGCCGTCCCGAACCCGGACAGCTCGACGCCCGGCACGGCCTGCAGGATCGCCAACGTCGCCGCGCCCAGCAGCAGGTACGTGCCCACGCCGAGCGTGAAGTACGCGATCGGCCACGCGACCCGCACGACCCACGGCCACACCACGGACGTGAGCAGCCCGAGGATCAGCGCGCACACGGTGGGCTGCCACCACGACTGCATGCTGAACCCGTCGAGCCACATGTCGAGCAGCCGCAACGCGCCCGTCACCGCGGCCCACACCAGCACCACGCGGGCGACGACCCGGCCGCCGCCCAGCAGGCGCCCCTTCGACGGAGCGGGTGTCGTCACTGATGTCCTCCAGTCCGTTCGGCCGCCCTCGCGCGCAGCTTGCTGATCACCGTCAACAACACGGTCACCAGCAGCACGAGCACCGTGGCCAGCAGCGTCGCGATCAACGGCGAATCGAAGATGCCGCCGCTCACGATGCCGAGCAGAGAATAGGCAACGGCCCACAACACGCAGGCCACGAGCCCCGCCGGCAGCAGCTTGCGCCACGGGTATCCCAGCGTCCCGGCGGCCAGCAACACCGGGATGCGCCCGGCCGGCACCAGCCTCCCGATCACCACCAGCTGCCAGCCCCGGCGCGCGAACTGCTCCCGGCCCTTCGCCAGCCGCTCGGCCTGCTGGCGCTTCTCCACCCAGCGCAGCAGGGGCTCGCTCCCGAGCCGGGGCACGGCGAACGTCAACACGTCCCCGAGGTACGCACCCGCGATCGCCAGCACGATGACCAGCGGGAGCGACAGGTGATCCGTCGTCGTCGCGACGGCCGCCGCCGCCCCCACGAGCGCTCCCGTCGGCACGATCGGGATGACCGACCCCAGCAGCACCCCGCCGAACAGCGCCGGGTAGCCGATCGCCGACGGGTCCGACCAGTTCACGCCCGTTCCTCGGGGGCGGGCAAGGTCACTTCGGCACCGGGCCGCATGATCAGGACGTCCGTCGGCAAGCCCGCTTCCACCACGTGCTCGGCGAAGATTTCCGGCGGTTCCACGAGGAGCTTCTTCATCTGCTTCGTCAGGTGGATCCCGGGGACGGCCAACGTCCCCCAGTGGACTGGAACGACCGCCGCGGCTTTGAGTAGTCCGGCGGCGACGGCGGCCCGCTCGGGCGTGAGGTGCCCGGGGCCGAGGTTGGGGCCCCAGCCCCACACGGGGAGGAGAGCGACGTCTACGGGGCCGAGCTGCTTCATGCCTTCGAAGAGGTCCGTGTCCCCGGCTGAGTAGACCCTGGTGCCGTCGGCTTCGAGGAGGTGGCCGAGCGCCGGGCTCTGCGGTCCGTGAGTGAGCCGCGGTCCCCAGCGGTGGCCGGAGTGGACGGCCTCCGTCGCGGTGATGCGGAGGTCGCCGTCCTGGACGGCTTCTCCGGGGGCGATTTCTTCGACGTTGCGGACGCCGTGTTTCTCGAGCCACGCGCCCGCACCCCTCGGGACGACGATCCGGGCCTCGCTGAGCAACCGGAGCGAGGGGAGATGCAGGTGGTCGCCGTGCAGGTGAGAGATGAGGACGGTGTCCACTTCCGCCCAGGCCGACGAATCGGGCAGCGGCACCACTCGCGTCAACGGCCCGACACGTTTGGTGAGCACCGGGTCCGTCAGCACCACCCGTCCACCGAGCTCCACTCGCGTCGTCGCGTGGCCGAGGAAGTGCAGGTTCAAGCCTCTCACGCTTCGAGTATCACCTGATGAGGGCGAAAACGCCCGGAGGAGTGGTGGGTTGCACCCTGATCGGGTTGATCTCTGCCTGGGTGGGGTCCTCGCCGCAGCTCGGCCACCACACAGCTCGCCGGGCTCACCGGCTCAACCACCTACCCAACGGCCACCTCAACACCGTTACGCAGCTCAACCACCCACCACGCGCATCGGCAAAACCGCCAATCATCTACGCAATGGTCACCTTTCCACCGTCACGCGGCTCAGCCACCCACAACACGCATCGGCGAACCGGCCAACCATCTACCCAATGGTCACCGATCGGCAGACACGATTCCCAACCCAACCATCTGACAAAGCCGCCGGTATCCCCGGCTAACCTTCCCCCGGCCGGCCCCCGGCGAAGCACTTTCTTCTACGGGACTTGCTTTGTGTCAAGGTACTCTTTCCAGCCTTGACACAAAGCAAGTCCCGTAGAACCATTGAGCGCAGCGGGGGCTAGCCATGCTCATGTCTTTTAATCTTTTGTCTTTCTCTTTAAAGATCAAAAGATTGGTTGCGATTAACTCCCCGAAGTTCAATTGTCACGACGGCTCGGGGTAGCTTGTCAAGGCGGGAAAGAGTACCTTGACAAGCTACCCCGAGCCGTGTTGGTTCACCTTCGTCGGGGGCCGGCCGGGGAAGGGTCGGGGGGGGTTGGTTGAGAGGGTCTTGGGTTGGGTAGACCCGCTGTCTCCCGTGTGGGTGGGTTTGGGTGGCCGACAGTGGGTGGTTGAGTGGTAGGTGGTTGGTCTTGGTGGGTTATCTGGCGGCGGGGAGGATGGAAGAGATGCGCAGTGCGCCCGTGCCCAGTCCTGTCGGGCCTGTCGAGAAGGTTGGGGTGGCAGGGGCGGCTTCTGCTGGAATGCCTGGGCGGCGGCGGATTTCCTCCTCTGTGTACCTGGCGCAGCCCTCGTGCCAGTTCAAGATGCCTGCCATCCAGTCCTTCAGTTCGTCCGTGTAGGCCGTCAGTGCGGCGCGGACGTCGTCGTCGAGGGAGAAGTCCGAGAACAAGCCCGGTAATCCCACGTTGACGGCGTGTTCGAATTCCTTCATGCGGGCCGTCATCAGCTCGTTGACGATTTCGAATGCCGTCTGCTCATCCACGTCGAGGAAGTTGCGGACCACCAGTACTGAGTTGTGAAGCTCGCCCTCGTACTGAATTTCCTTCTTGTACGAGAAGACATCATTAAGCAGGCAGGCATAATCCATGGCGGAGTGCTCGATGGCCTGGATCGTCCGAGTCCGGTAGATCTCCGGCGGAACCAGCCGGCCGTGAGAGATCCGGGACAGGCTCATGGTCAGGTCCGAGCCGAAGGTCTTCCGGCGCATCTCGACGTAGTCAATCGGATCGGGAATGCGGTTCTCGGCCTGGTTTGCCAGTTCCCAAAGCCAGCTTTCGCACATGTCGACCACCGACTTGCGGAACGCGCGGCGGGACTCCGGGCTCATCGGGCCCGCTGTCCGCAGCCATAGGTCGGCGAGGCCGGTCTCCAGCGGGCTCTCCGGAGTGGGCATGGGTTCGTCCGCAAGCGGCATGAAGAGTTTGAAGCGCTCCGTCGCCGCCTTTGCGCCGCCGAGGTTCCGGGGAGCGCCGAAGACCACGGGGTAGTAGTCGTCGCCATAAGTGCCCCAGGCCAGCCAGGCGCTGGTGAGGTCGAGTTGCTCGGGGGAGGCGTCCGGGTGGATGCCGGCGGAGCACAGGGGGAGGTCCATGGCGCGCATCTTGTGGTCGTCCCAGACGACGCCGTCGAGGAAGCCCATGGAGGTGCACCAGGTGGCGAGGTGGTCGCGGGCGGTGGCGAGGTGGGGGCTGAGGCGGAGCTCGAACGGCAGGTAGATCTCGGGCCGGACGTAGGGGCCGACGGTCTCGTGGGGCTGGTGGGAGAAGGAGCGCAGGCGCTGGGGAGCGGTCGCCACCAGGGAAGAGAAGATGCGGGCGGCCGAGGTGCCCAGGCCGGTGGGGCCGCCCAGCAACTCGGGGCCGCCGCGGGAGTCGAGGGCGCCTTCGTTCATGTAGCGGCTGGAGCGCAGGTGCCATTCGTGGCCGCCGGACTGCCAGTCCTGGAGGCCCTTGACGTAGGCGAAGGTCTCGGCGCGGCCGGACGGATCGACGGCGTGCTCGTCGAAGAGAGCCGGGACCTCGGTGAGGGCGGTGTGTTCGAACTGGTGCAGCCGGGAAGTCAGGAGGTCGTTGACGGCGTCGGCGGCTTCCTGGGTGGTGCAGCCGAGGAACTTCTCGAACACCAGCACGCCGTTGGAGAGCTCGCCTTCGTCTTCGACCTCGCGCTGGTACGAGAACAGGTCGTTGCGGAGGTGGACGGCGTCGGCGAAGCAGTCGCGCAGGACTTCCATGGGGCGGGAAGCGGCGATGGCGTCGGGGACCTCCGCGTGCACCGAGTGCTCGATGAGGTTCGCGGACCAGGGCGCGCCGCCGACCTTGCGGCGCATTTCGATGTACTCGATGGGGTTGGAGACGCGGCCCTCGTTGATGTTGGCCAGTTCCCACAACGACTCGTCCAGCAGGTTGCGCGTGCTTTCGACGAAGCGGCGGCGCCAGCCTTCCGAGCGGTGGGGCACGGTGCGGTTCCACAGGTCCTCGAGGCCGCGCTCGACGGGGTTCTCCGCGGTCGCCGTGATGGCGCCCGTGACCGGCATGAACAGGGCGATCCGGTCGAGGTACGCGCGGGCGCTGTCGATGTCGCCGGTGCGCTTGAACAGCTCCAGGAAGTGGTCGTCGAAGTAGAAGACCCACACGTACCAGTCGGTGATGAGGTCGAGCTCCGTGGCGCCGGCGTCCGGGTGGGTGTAGGCGCAGAGCAGCGCGTAGTCGTGGGAGTCGAAGTCGTGCTCGTCCCAGATCACGGTGCCGTGCTGGGGGACGTCGATCATGTCCATCGTGTACGCCCACGCCTTGCTGTGCTCCCGCGCACCGTCCAGGTGCGGGTTCAGCCGGGCCGGGTAGGGCATGTAGAACTCGGGCAGAGCGAACGGCTGCACAGCGCGGTCCTGGCCTTCCCAGTGGTGGTCACCGACCCAGAGAATCAACCAAACGCGCCCGGCGCCCCGGAAGGTCCGCACGGGCGTTCCACCCGATCGCCCGCACCGTGTCGCCCGGGCGGCCCAGCCCGGATCACCTGTGGGTCGTTTCCCGCGCCGCGGCGTCATTCTTCGGTGAAGATCACGGGGACATCCGGAAGTACGGCAGGCTGTCCGGCGTTCACCTGAATGCCTGGACTTTGAGGAGCGACGAATGAGCGACGAGACCCGCGTGGTCCGCAACGACGAGAAGCACCGCTACGAGGTGTACGCGGACGGCCAGCTGGCCGGCTTCACGCAGTACCTCGTGCGCGGCGACCAGACGGTGTTCACCCACACCGAGATCGACAAGGCCTTCGGCGGCCGCGGCCTCGGCACCACGCTGGCCACGTACGCGCTCGACGACGTCGTGGCCAACGGTGGCGTGATCGTGCCGGTTTGCCCGTTCATCGCGGCGTTCCTGCGCAAGCACACCGGCTACGAAGAGCACGTCCAGTGGCCGGAAGGCACTTCCGCCGCGAGGTGAGTCCTTTGTGGACTCAGCCGAGCCGCTCGGCGAGGATGCCCGCGCGGGCGAGTTGCACCGCGCGGGCCCGTGAAGCGGCGAAACGAAGCAGGCCCGGCGGCGCGTGCAGCCGCAGCGTGTCGGTGACGCGCGTGCCGCCGCCGTCGGGCTCGAGGTCGAACCGGTAACCCATCCGCACGCCGCCGGGCGACACCACGTCGCCGTGCACCGCCGTCGAACCGGTGGTGCGGAGCGTGACGACGATCGGGTTGTCGTGCCGCAGGAAACCGAAGAAACGGAACCGCTCCACCGCGGTGTACCGCGTCAGCCCGTCTTCCCTCGCGACATCGCGCACCTGGACCACCAGCGGCGACAAACCGACGTAGTTCGCCGGCTCCGCGAGGTGGGCGACGACGTCCGCGGGCGGTGCGGCCACGGTGAACGCGTGGCTCAGCTCGGTGTCGGGCACGCGCCGACCTTAACCGGAAGCCCCGCTCCGCGATTGGCTCGTGGCACCCGGCGGGTAACCCATCCCAGTGAACGGTGCGGTCGCACGGCTGTTCGGCCTAGCGCACCTGCGCCGAACGGGTGCGGACGGTCCGATTTGCCCGGATGAATTGGTTATTAACCAACCTTCGTCGGTGGTGCGTTGGTTGCCTGGCAACAAAAGTGTGGGGAGTCCCACCGTGGTCGCGCGAGCCGTTCGCGCAGGATCCGTCCAGCTCAACTGGAGGAAGATTCGATGACTTCCCGGAAAACGTTCGTCGCCGGTTTCACCGTGTTCTCGGCGGCGGCGCTCACCGCCGGCCTTTGCGTGAACGCCGCTTCGGCCAGCCCGCTCGCCTTCGCGCAGATGCAGGCCCAGGCCATCACCCAGGCGACGCAGGTCGTCGACAGCCTCGGACTGTCGGGTGGTGGCATCTACCTCGACAACGGCAAGGCCATCGTCAACGTCACCGACGCGGCCGCCCAGCAGAAGGCCGAGGCCGCCGGCTTCGCCACGAAGCTGGTGAAGCACAGCTTCGCCGCGCTGACCAACGCGAAGAACTCGCTCGACGCCGTGAAGAACGTGCCGCAGACCGCGTGGGGCATCGACACCAAGAACAATCAGGTCGTCGTGAAGATCTACGACGCCGCCTCGAAGGCCACGGTCGACAAGGTCACCGCGGCCGCCGCGAAGCTGGGCGACTCCGCCCGCATCGAGCACCGCGCCGGCAAGCTGTCGACCTACATCGCCGACGGCGACTCGATCAACAACGGCCAGTTCACCTGCTCGCTGGGCTTCAACGTCACCCGGGGCGGCGAGCCGATGATGCTCACCGCGGGCCACTGCACCAACGAGGGCGGCACCTGGTCGGGCGGCGACGTCTCCGGCGCCCGCGTGGTGGAGAGCGACTGCCCCGGTGCGGACTCCGGTCTGCTGACCCGCCCGAACGGCTCGGGTGACGGCGCCATCAACACCGGCCAGACCATCAGCAGTGCCGGCACGCCGACCGTCGGCGAGCAGATCCAGAAGCAGGGCCAGACCACCGGCGGCGGCAGCGGCGAGGTCACCTCGGTCGACGAGTCCGTGAACTTCGACGTGGGCGTGCTCAACCACGAGTTCGGCACCACCGCGCACACCGACCACGGTGACTCGGGCGGCCCGGCGTACGACGGCTCGAAGGGCCTCGGCACGCTGTCCGGCGGCGACACCGTGACCAGCTACTTCTACCCGCTCACCCTCGAGCTGCAGTCCTACGGGCTCGAGCTCGCCTGACCCCTGCGCCACGGAAGGCCCCTCCACTCATCAGGTGGAGGGGCCTTCTTCGTGCGTACGCTGATCGTCATGGAGCCGAATTCGAGCCTGGCCAGGCGGTTCTGGGTCGCGCTGGAGCCGCTGCACGCCGTCGTCTACTTCGCGCCCGAGCCCGCTGCGGCGGCGAAGGAAGTGGGCCTGCGCGGCTGGTGGATGGGCTATTTCGCGGGCCGCGCGGCGCCGCTGGGCCCGATCGGACCGGGACCGGTCACGTCGATGTTCTACGGCTTCGCACCGGGGATGGTCGCGCGCGCCCTGCCCGACGCGTGGACGTTCGCGAAGCCGGAAGACGTGCTGCAGAGCCGGATTCTCGCCGTGGAAGCCGCTTTGACGCGGTTGCTGCCGCCGGACGCCGAACTCACCGAGCTGGCCGAGCTGCTCGAACGCGCCGTCGCCGGCTGCCGGTTCGACGGCCGTCCGCTCGCCGCCGCGTGGGCGTCGGCCGAACGCCCCGACCGGCCGCCGGCCCGCCTCTGGCTCGCCACCTGCGCCCTGCGGGAACACCGCGGCGACGGCCACGTGCTCGCCGGCGTCTCCGCCGGGCTGTCCGGCCTCGACGCGAGCCTCACCCACATCGCCGCCGGCGCCACGACCCGAGAGCTCGTCCAACGCGCCCGCGGCTGGACCGACGAGGAGTGGGACGACTCGACGGCGCGCCTGCTCTCCCGTGGCCTGCTCGACTCCGCGGGCCGGCTCACGGCGAGCGGCGCCGCCGTCCGCCGCGACGTCGAGGAGATGACCGACCGCCTGGCCACCGACCCGCTCGACGCCCTCGGCCCGGACGCCGTGGACCGCGTGCTGGAGCTGGCCGAACCCCTCAGCCGCGCGGTCGTCGACGCGGGTGGCCTGCCGATCCCGAACCCCATGGGCGCGGTCCGGCCGTAAGACACGGAAAACCCGCGGCTCGGTTCTCGAGTCGCGGGCAGTGCGGTGTCCGCCGGCGGTCTCGCCTGATCGCGCCGTCGAGGTGACGACCTGGTCATGTCGATTGTTTCCTGCCTCGACGAAGCGGGTCTGCCGACCGATCTGGTCAAGCAGACGCCCGGCGCGAAAACGCCGACCACGGCAGTGCTCGTCACCCAGAGTGGTGATGGCAGTTACGTGGACTGGATGAACGAAACGCAGGTCGGACTGTCCACAGCGGATCTGCACAGCCGCGCGAGCCGCGAGGCCCTGGCGAGCGTCGTCGCTCTGCTGGTGACCTTTGAGCCTGCCGTCGAGGTCGTGAAGTGGTCGTTGGCCACTGCGGGACCCAGCAACCGATGACATGCCCGGTTCTCGCGAAAGATTCTCGGCAGCGCTGATACACCAGCTATTGAACATGGGTCGCGACTTCACGGTCGGCGGGCGCGTTCAGCGCGTAAGTGCTCGATGGCCACCGTTACCTCGAAGCCGAAGAACGACACGGCCACGCGATCCTCACCGCTGGTAGTTTCGCCTGAGTGAAGGCTGCGTTCGTCGGGAAGCCCGGCCCGGTCGAGGAGATCCGCTTCGGCGAGCTCCCCGATCCTGTGCCGGCGCTCGGGGAGGTGCTCGTCGACGTCGTCGCGGGCAGTGTGAACCCCGTGGACACGTTCGTGCGCAACGGGATGTGGCCGGTGCCCGGGCCGTGGCCGCTCGTGCTGGGGCGCGATTTCGTCGGTCGCGTCGTGGATTCGGCGAACGGCTTCGCGGCCGGGGAAACGGTGTGGGGTAACAGCCTCGGGCACGGGGGCCGGCAGGGTGCGGTGGCCGAGCGCGTGGCCGTGGCGGCGGATCGGCTGTACCGCCTGCCCGCCGGGGTGGATCCGTTCGACGCCGTCGCCGTGGTGCACCCGGCGGCCACGGCGTACCTGGCGTTGTTCACGCACGGCGGGTTGCGCGCGGGGCAGACCGTGCTGGTCGTCGGGGGTGGTGGCAACGTCGGGACCGCGTTGATCGAGCTCGCCGCGGCGGCGGGTGCGCGCGTGGTGGCCACCGCGTCAGCGGCGGATCTGGACCACTGCGTGACCCGCGGGGCCGACGTGGCGCTGGACTACCGCAGGACCGACCTGCCCGACGGCATCGACCTCTACGTGGACACCTCCGGCACCAACGACCTCGAAACCGCCGTGGCGCACCTGGCTTTCCGCGGCCGGATCGTGCTGCTCGCGGGGCCGCGCAGCCGCCCGGTGCTGCCCGCCGGTGAGCTGTATCTGAACGACCAGTCCGTGGTCGGGTTCGTCATCTCCCGCGCGAGCGCCGCCGAGCTGGCCGACGCGGCGGCGGCGCTGAACGAGCGGTTTGCCGCCGGTGGCCTGCGGCCGCGCGCCGTGGAGCGGGTGCCGTTCGCCGAAGCCGCCGATGCGCACGGCCGGATGGAGCGTGGTGAGCTGCACGGGCGCCGGATCGTGCTCGTCGTCCGAAATGACGGAGATCCTGTCGATTCCTGAGCACCTCGTTCGACGCACGGGTGGAAGCGGAAACCCGACGAACGGAGAGCCCATGCTGCTCGAAGGCAAGAACGCAGTGGTCTACGGCGGTGGCGGAGCGATCGGCGGCGCCATCGCGCGCGCGTTCGCGGAGGAGGGCGCACGCGTCTTCCTGGCCGGCCGCACGCGCGCGAAGCTCGAGAAGGTGGCCGACGAGATCCGCGCGACGGGCGGGCGCGCCGACGTCGAGGAGCTCGACGCCCTGGACGGGCAGGCCGTCGACAAGCACGCCGACGCCGTGGTCGCCGCGGCAGGCAGCCTCGACATCTCGGTCAACGTCATCACCCACGGCGACGTGCAGGGCACCCCGTTGCTGGAGATGTCCTTGGCCGACTACGAACAGCCCGTGGTCACCGCCGTGCGCACCACGTTTCTCACCATGCGCGCGGCCGGCCGCCACATGAAGCGCCAGGGCGGCGGCGTCGTGCTCGTTTTCGGCGGCGACGGGGACCCGGTGCGCACGCACCCGGTCGGCGGTCTGCAGGTGGCGTTCGCCGCGCTCGAGGCGATGCGCCGCCAGCTCGCCGCTGAGCTGGGCGGCTACGGCGTCCGCACCGTCACTCTGAGGTCCGGCGGCGTGCCCGAATCGCTGCCCGCGGATTTCGCGCACGCCGACCTGGTCACGGACGAGATCGCGAAGACCACGATGCTCGGCCGGCCCGCGACGCTCGCGGACGTCGGCGCGGTCGCCGCGTTCGTGGCCTCCGATCGCGCCCGCACCATGACCGCCGCGACGGCCAACATCAGCTGCGGCGCGCTGGTGGACTAGCTGTGATGTCCAGGGAGGTTGGTCAGCCGGGTGATCGGTGGGTGGCCTCCGACGGCGCTGTGGGGTCGGTGGTGATTGTAGAAGTGGAGCCAGGCT
>NZ_JBEYSJ010000024.1:55634-140067 GCF_040704195.1 Amycolatopsis sp. NPDC047767 | reverse complement strand
CCAAGGCCCACCCGAAACCGCCCAAGGCGCCGACCTCGCCGACGGACTACCCGGCACTCCCCTGTGGACCGACGTCACCGTCACCGACACCCACGACACCCCGGTGCCCGACGCCATCGTCGACGTCTGGCAGTCCAACCAGGACGGCTTCTACGACGTCCAGCTCCCCGACGCCGACGGCCCCGTCCTGCGCGCCCGCTTCCGCACCGACACCGACGGCCGCCTCAAGTTCTGGACCATCGTGCCGTCCCAGTACCCCATCCCCGTCGACGGTCCCGTCGGCGGCATGCTCGAAGCCGCCGGCCGGCATCCGTTCCGCGCACCGCACCTGCATTTCCTCATCGCCAAGCCGGGCTTTCGCACGCTGGTCACGCAGCTGTTCGTGGCCGGCGGCGACCACCTCGACTCCGACACCGTGTTCGGCGTCAAGAACGGGCTGATCGTCGACTTCGCCGAGCAGTCCGGCCCGGCGCCCGACGGCCGTGAACCGGAGGCCGGCTGGCGCCGCCTCGAGTTCACCTTCCGCGTCTCCCCCACCCACTGAACAGAGCGCCCACGCGCCTCCAGCGCCGGAGCAGCCGAGATAAAACCCGTTCAAGGGAACACGAATATGAACAACACCACCCCCACCTCCGTAGAACTCGTCGCCCGAGCCGAAGCCTTGCGATCCCAGCTCTGGGAAGACGCCCCGGAGGTCGACCGCACCCGCCGGCTGACCGACCGGAACTTCGCGGCCATGCGCGACGCGCAGCTGATGCAGCTGTTCACCCCGCGGCGCTTCGGCGGCCTGGCCGCGGACATGCGCACCTACTTCGAGGTCACCGCCGCCCTCGGGCGCGGGTGTTCGTCGTCCGCGTGGGTCGCCGGCGTGCTCAACGCCGGCAACTGGATGGTCGCGCAGTTCCCCGAGGAGGCCCAGCGGGAAGTCTGGGGCGCCGACCCGCTGGCCACCTCGTGCAGCATCCTGCAGCCGACCGGTGAGGCCGAGATCGTCGACGGCGGGATCAAGCTCAACGGCAAGTGGGGCTACTCGTCGGGCTCGAACCACTGCGACTGGGCGATCGTCGCGTACCCGAGCCCGAACGCGGTCAAGCCCGAGATGATGCTCGCGCTGGTGCCGATGAGCGACGTCGAGGTCGAGGACACCTGGTTCGTCACGGGTATGCGCGGCACCGGCAGCAACACGATCGTCGCGCGCGACCTGTTCGTCCCGGACCACCGGGTGCTGCCGCTGATGCCGATGTTCCGCGGCGACAACCTCGACGCGCCCGACGCCGTGCACCGCACGGCCCTCGCCGGCGTGCTGCCCGTGTCGCTGATGGGCTCGCAGATCGGTGCGGCCGAAGCAGCGCTGGAGTTCGTGATCGAAAAGGCCCCGAAGCGCCAGATCACCGCGTCGACGTACTCGGTGCAGGCGCAGTCGGTCGGGTTCCAGGTGGACCTCGCCGAGGCGGCGACCACGATCAAGGCCGCGCGGCTGATCGGGCAGCAGGCCGCCGATGTGCTCGACGAGCACGCCGGCCAGAGCCACCTGCCCGACGAGACCATCCGCTCGGGGCTGCGCATGGACATGGCGTGGGCCGTGAAACGCGCCAACGAAGGAGTGGACCGGCTCGTGACCGCCCACGGCACGTCGGCGTTCGGCGAGTTCAGCCCGCTGCAGCGCATCTGGCGCGACACGGGTATCGCCACGCGCCACGCGGCCTTCAACATCCGCATCTCCCAGGAGATCTACGCGAAGGCCCTGCTGGGCCTCAACCCCTACGAGATCAGTTTCCTGGTCTGAGATCCCGGCCGGCTTCACCAGACGTGCGGCAGGGGCGTTCCGCCCGCCCCTGCCGCGCCCGGCACCGCATTCCCCCCGAACGCGACCGAACGCGGGTCGCGGGCAAGCACGAACAGGAGAGACCGATGTCCGAAGACCTGCAGCAGCAGTTCCGCGAAGTGATGGCGCGGGTGGCCACGCCGGTTTCCGTGGTGACGGGACTGGCTCCCGACTACACCCCCTACGGCAGCACGGTGAGCGCGTTCGCCTCGCTGTCGATGGAACCGCCGATGGTGCTGGTGTCCCTCGTCAGGTCGTCCCGGCTCCTCGGGGTCATCCGGCAGTCGGGCCGGTTCGGGCTCAACATCCTCGGCTCGTCGCATTCCAAGCTGGCGCGCACGTTCGCCACCAACCTCACGCCGGAGGAGAAGTTCGACGGCGTCGAGTGGGACGTCGAGGGCGAGGTACCGCGGCTGGCGGGGGCGCTGAGCTGGCTCGCGTGCTCCGTCGAGCAGGAAGTGGAAGGCGGGGACCACATCGTGCTGTTCGGTTCGGTCCGGTCGCTGTGCAGCTGCGCGGGCGAACCGCTCACCTACCACCGCCGTTCGTTCGGCACGCACGCGACGCTCGAAGGCTGATGACCGGGGACGAGCCCGCCGAGCGCCTGACGATCGGGGCGCTCGCCCGGGCCACGGGGGTGGCCGCGTCGGCGCTGCGGTACTGGGAGAAGATCGGCCTGCTGCCCCCGCCGGAGCGCGTTTCGGGCCAGCGGCGCTACGCCGCGTCGGCGGTCGGGCTCGTCAAGTTGCTCCTGCTGCTGCGCGATTCCGGGTTCTCCCTGATCGAGGCGAAAGAGCTCGTGACGGCCCGGGCGATGGCGCCCCGGACCTGGCGTGAGCTTCAGCAACGCCGGCTCGCGGAACTCGACGAGCGCATCGCGTCCGCCCAGGCCGCGCGGGCCGAGATCACGAACGGGCTCGCGGGAACCTTCGGCAGCGCACCGGACTGAACCGGGGACTTCGCCGGGGGCGCCGACCTCGTCGACGCCCCCGGCACGCTACGCGGTGGCCGCGACCTCCTGCTCCGCGGCCGCACGCCGGATCCGCACCGTGCGGAAGATCGGCGGCACCGCGGCCACGATCGCCAGCACGACCGCGGCCAGGCCGATCAGTGCCGCGCGCTCACCCGTGCCGTACCACGGCAGGCCGAGCCCGCCGTCGAGCGAAATCGAGCCCGGGCCGCTGAAGGCGAACGAAATCGCCATGATCGCCAGCGTGAGCGGGTACTCGCCGCCGCCAAGGGAATTCCACAACGCGCCGCTCTTCGCGCTCATCGCGAAACCCGCCACCAGCATGGTGCCGGCACCGATGGCCGCGCCGAGCGGCGTGGCGAAACCCAGGACGATCAGCAGCGCCGCGCTCAGTTCGCACCAGGCGGCGAGTTTCGCCAGCGGCCGCGCCGGCACCTGCCCGAGTGCCGTGAAGACGACCGCGATCCCGTCCAGGCCGGGGCCCCGGAACCACCCGCGCAGCTTCTGGGTGGCGTGCGCGTACAGGATGAACGCCACGAGCAGCCGCAGGAGCAAGAGACCGACATCGGCCATCGTCACACTCATTTCCAGGTACCTCCGAACTAGAGTCACCGTCGTCGGCGAAACGCAAATCGCGAGCCACTCGGCCGAAATGCACCGAGCGCGAGAACCGTTCCACGACCGTTGCCGGGAATCCAGGTATTCGTCCCCCAGAACTGGACACCGCGTTGATACCGGAAATCGGCGACGGTAAGTCTCCGACCGCCGGCCGCTTCCGGCCGCCTCGTCCACATCGCGGGAAGTCGTGTCCGGCCTCGCAGGACACCGGTACTGACTTCGGTGTCCTGCGCACCTAGCGTCTGCGCCATGGCACCCGTCTTCCTGCTCGCGCCCGGCACCGACGCCGGGCGTCCGGATGTGGCCGGGACGCGCACACCGTCAATTCGACAGATCGGCACACCGCACGCGGAGCCGGATTCGACAAATTGAACGGCGACCCTGGTCGACGACGCCATGAACAGTGCGACTAAGGAGAAATCATGACCACGGAATCCGCTGCGCCTGTCGCGCAGAAGGTGCCCAGCCGGGAAGAGCTGGTCGAGCGTGCGAACAGCCTGCGCGCTCAGCTGTGGGAAGCCGCCCCGGAAGTCGACCGCGAACGCCGCCTGAAGACCGCGAACTTCGAGGCCATTCGCGATGCCGGGCTGATCCAGCTGTTCGTGCCGAAGCGGCTCGGCGGGTTCGACGCGGGCATGCGCACCTTCCTCGACGTGACGATCGCACTCGGTCGCGGCTGCGCGTCGTCGGCCTGGGTGACCGGGGTCCTCAACACCGGCAACTGGTGGGCCGCCAGCTACTCCGAGCAGGCGCAGGACGAGGTCTGGTCCACGAACCCCTTCGCCACCACCGCCGGCGTGCTCGCACCCACGTCCGCGGTCGAGGTCGTCGAAGGCGGCGTGAAGCTCAACGGCAAGTGGGGCTACGCCTCGGGCTCGAACCACTGCGACTGGGCCAGCGTCTGCTACCCCAGCGTGGTCCCCGGCGGCCGTGACATGAACCTCGCACTGGTGCCGATGAAGGACCTCACGGTCGAAGACACCTGGTTCATCGCCGGCATGCGCGGCACGGGCAGCAACACCCTCGTCGCCCGTGACGTGTTCGTGCCCGAGCACCGGTTGCGCTCGGCCACCGGCCTGCTCAACGGCGACAACGTCGCCGCGGGCCCGGACGCCAGCCACCGGGTCAGCCTCGCGGGCCTGGCCCCGCTTTCGCTCGCCGGTGCCCAGCTCGGCCAGGCACAGGCGGCGCTGGACTACGTGATCGAGAAGGCGCCGAAGCGGTCGATCACGACCACGACCTACTCGGCGCAGTCGGAGTCGGTCGGATTCCAGATCGACCTCGCCGAGGCCTCCGCCATGATCGCCGCCGCCGTCAAGACCACTCAGGACGCCGCCGACCAGCTCGACGACTACGCGGCCAAGGGTGAGCACCCGCCCGAGGTCGTGCGCACGGGCCTGCGGGTGGGCATGGCGCAGGCGATGCGCCAGACCTTCCACGCCGTCGACCTCCTGATGTCCGCGCACGGTTCTTCGGCCTTCGCCGAGGTGAACCCGCTGCAGCGCATCTGGCGCGACGCCGGGGTCGCTTCGCGGCACGCGGCCTTCAACATCCGCGTCAGCCAGGAACTGGCGGGCAAGTCCCTGCTCGACCAGAACCCGACCGCCGTCAGCTTCCTCGTCTGAAAAGGACAACTCGATCGTGATCGACGTTCACGCACACTGGTTTCCCCCCGCACTCACCAAGGAGTTCGACCGAGTCGCCGGCAAGAAGGTGTGGCCCGAGCACAGTCCCGAGCTGATCCCGCGGGTCGAGGAGCTCGAAGCCGACGGTGTGAACCTGCAGGTGCTCGGGCTCGGCCACAACCAGCCGTACTTCGAGGACGCGAGCAAGTCGTTGCACTGCGCGAAGTTCGCGAACGACCTCTACGCCGAGGCGGCCGACTTCGACGGCCGGCTCGAAGCCTTCGGCGCCATTCCCCTCCCGCACACGGAACAGGCCATCGCGGCAGCCGTTCGCTGCCTCGACGAGCTCCACTTCGCCGGGATCGGCCTGGGCACGACCGCCGTCGGCACCTCGCTTGACGACCCCGCCTACGAAGAACTCTGGGCCGAGCTCAACCGCCGCCGCGCGGTCATCTTCGTGCACCCGGTCGGCACGCCCGACACCTTCTCCACCGGGCTCGACGCGTTCATGATGGGTCCCAAGTACGGCGGCCCCATGGAAGCCACGCTGGCGACGACACACCTGGTCGTGTCCGGTGTGACGCAGCGGTACCCGGACATCCGGTGGATCATCGGCACGATGGGCGGCTCGATCGGCTACCTCTGGCGGCGCTTCGAGGAGATCACCGAGTCGGTCCACCAGGACCAGTGGCTGGAGAACAACCCCCGCCAGGAGCTCAAGAAGCTGTACTACGACACGACCCTGACCGACGACCCCGCCGCGATCAAGTTCTTCGCCGATTCCTTCGGCGCGGACCGGCTCGTCCTCGGCACCGACGCGCCCCGCGTGCGCGCCGGTGACTGGGCGAACCGGATCAAGGCCGTCCCCGGCTTCGACGAGCAGCAGTTGCGCGGCGTGCTCAACGACACCGCGGCGTCGCTCGGGATCGGGAAGTAGCCGGTTCCTCGAATCCGGGCACGGTTCGGGCCTTCCCCGAGCCGTGCCCGGTTTTGTTTCCCCGTCTCGCGAACGACCAGGAGTCACCTGCCCGTGGACACCAGAATCGCACTTGTCACCGGCGGGCAACCGCGGCTTCGGCCGCTCAGCCGCGCTGGCTTTGGCCGGCGACGGCGCGGACGTGATCATCACGTATCGCGAAAACGTGGAGGAAGCACACGCCGTCGTCAAGGAGATCCGCGCGCTCGGCCGGGAAGCGGGTGCCCTCCGCGTGGACCTGAGCCAGGCCGAGCGCTTCACCGAGTTCGACTGGGAGCTCGGCGAGCTCCTCGGCGACGTATGGGGCCGGACCACCTTCGACCACCTGGTGAACAACGCCGGCCACGGCATTCTCACCACGCTCGGGACCACGGCTCTCGACGACGTTCAGTCCCTTGTGGACGTCCACTTCACCGGCGTCTACTTCCTCACCCAGCAGCTCGCTCCCCGCATCGCCGACGGCGGCTCGATCGTGAACATCTCCAGCGTGCTCGCGCGCTCCGCCGGCGAAGGCTGGTCGGTCTACGCGGCGATGAAGGGCGCGGTCGAGGTGCTCACCCGCTACCACGCCCAGGAGCTGGGCAAACGCGGCATCCGCGTCAACGTGGTCGCGCCGGGCCCGGCGGCCACGGATTTCCTCGACGGCACGATCCGCGACGACGCCGCCGTGCGGGAAATGCTGGGCGCGCAAGCAGCCCTGGGCCGCGTGGCCGAGGCCGACGACATCGGTCCCGTGATCGCCGCCGTCCTGTCCGACCGGTTCGGCTGGGTCACGGGCCAGCGCATCGAAGCCTCCGGCGGCGCTGCGCTGTAAACCGAACGCCGGGGGGGGAGCCGCCGGGGCGAACCTTGTGTGAGGTTTGCCCCGGCGGCGGTGGTGGTCGGCGTGGTCAGTGGCCTCGGTTGACGTGCTGCACGGCCGCCGTTTCCTCCGGTGGGTCCGGCGTGAGGAGCGAGCCGGGGACGGCGCGGCCGGCGGCGCCGAGCTTGTTCATCTTCTTGGGCACCGTCGCGCCCTGGTAGTCGAGCGGGACGGGGTGGCCGTGGCCGTCCACGGGGCCCAGGGGCTGGTGGATCTCCAGGTAGCCGCCCGAGGGTGAGCGGGTGATGATGCCCGTCTCGATGCCGTGTTCGAGGACTTCGCGGTCGGCGCGTTGCAGGCCGAGGCAGACGCGGTAGGTGATGAAGTACGCCAGCGGCGGCACGATCAGCACGCCGATGCGGCCGGCCCAGGTGGTCGCGTTGAGGGAGATGTCGAACTGGTCGGCGATGATGTCGTTGAAACCGGACAGCTCGATCACCAGGAAGAAGCCCAGCGACATCATGCCCAGCGACGTGCGGACCGGCGCGTCGCGCGGGCGTTGCAGGATGTTGTGGTGCGCGGTGTCCTTCGACAGCCGGCGTTCGATCCACGGATAGGACAGCAACAGCGTGAACAGCAGCGGCATTCCGATCGCGCCGGGGAAGAACACAGCCGGGATCGTGTAGTTCCCGAGGTAGACCTCCCAGGCGGGCCAGATGCGCAGGAGGCCGTCGGCCCAGGCGAGGTACCAGTCGGGTTGCGAGCCAGCGGAGACCTGCGACGGGTTGTACGGGCCGATGTTCCAGATCGCGTTGATCTGGAAGAGCCCGGCCAGCAGCGACAGCACGCCGGTCACGATCGTGAAGAACGCCAGCGCCTTCAACGCGAACGCCGGGAAGATGCGGATGCCGACGACGTTCGTTTCCTTGCGCTTCACGCCGGGGAACTGTGTGTGCTTCTGGTACCAGACGATCGCGAGGTGCGCGGCGATCAACGCGAGCATGATGCCCGGGATGATCAGGATGTGCACCGTGTAGAGCCGCGGGATGATCTGGTTGCCCGGGAACTCGCTGCCGAACACGGCCCAGTGGATCCACGTGCCGATCACGGGGATCGACAGGATGATGCCCGACAGCGTGGCGCGGATGCCGGTGCCGGACAGCAGGTCGTCGGGCAGCGAGTAGCCGAAGAAGCCTTCGAACATGCCGAGGATCAGCAGCGTCGCCCCGATCAGCCACGTCGCTTCGCGCGGCCGGCGGAACGCGCCCGTGAAGAACACGCGGCACATGTGCACGGTCATCGCGGCGATGAAGATCAGCGCGGCCCAGTGGTGCAGCTGCCGCACGAACAGCCCGCCGCGGACCTCCATCGAGATGTCCAGCGTGCTCGCGAAGGCCCGTGACATCTCCAGACCCTGCATGTTGGTGAAGCTGCCGTGGTAGGTGACCGTCTCCATGGACGGGTCGAAGAACAGCGTCAGGTAGACGCCGCTGAGCAGCAGCACGATGAACGCGTACAGGCCGATCTCGCCCAGCAGGAACGACCAGTGCGTCGGGAACACCTTGTTCATCTGGTGCCGCAGGCCCTTGGCCAGGTGGTAGCGGTCGTCGACCGCCTTCGCCGCCACGCCCGCAGCCTTGAGCGCGCCCGGGTCGGACTTGGTCGGACTGGTCAGTGAGTTCATGTGATCCTCACTCGCCTACGCAGGACGGCCACCGCGAACACGGCGCCCAACACTTCGACGACGGACAGCACCCCATTTGTGACAACTCCCGCCGGTAACCACGCTCCGCACCCGAACGACACCACCATCGAGACGCCGAGCAGCACCGCGCCCAGCCGCCCGCGCGTGCGGAAGTGCCGCCAGACCCCCACCGCCGACAGCCCCGCGATCCCCACGGCCACGCCGACGGACAGCGCGGTCGGGTGCACCACCGCTCGGGCCACCGCGCCCACGCAGTGCAGCGCGACGATCACCGCCAGCACCCGGTCGATCCGCGCGACCAGCGGCGGGTCCTTCACCACGGCGTGGCCGTTCACCCGCCGCACGACCTCGGGCCCCGGCGTCATCGCTGATCACCCGGCGCTGTCGTGTCCAGCGGAACCGCGGCCGACCGGACCAGGCCCAGCTGTACCGACTGGCGGGGCAACAACGCGTCCAGCAGCCAGTCGACCGCGGTGCGCACGCGGTTGCCCGGCATGGCGAGCAGGTGGTAGGCGCGCGTGACGAGCTTCGCGACCCAGCCCGACAGCGGGACGTGCAGCGGGTTGGCCGCGGCCTGCGCACCACCGAGGTCGACGACGAACCCCAGGTCGTGGTGCTTGTACTCGCGCGTGATGCCGAAACCGAGGGACGCGGCGACGTTGCGGCCGGCCAGCGTCCCCTGGCGGGTGGCGTGCTGCGCGGTCATGGCGGTGACCTCGCCGGGCCGGGTGAGGTCGGGAACGGCGGCCGCGTCGCCACAGGCGAAGACGCGGCGGTGGCCCGGGACGGCGAGAGTGGTGTCGACGACGAGGCGCCCGCGTTGCGTCTCGAAGCCGGCGACCAGCGGGTCGGGGCGGACGCCGACGCACCACGCGATGGTGCGGGTCGGCACGAACTCGCCCGAGGTGAGCCACACGCCCTCGGTGGTGGCTTCGCGGACGGAGGTGCCCGTGAGCACCTCGACGCCCCGCTTGCGGAGGACTCGATCCGCGGCCCGGGACAGCCGCGGATCGAGCTCCGGCAGCACCTTGGGAGCCAGGTCGAGCAGCAGCCAGCGCGTCCGCTGCCCGTCGAGCTCCCGGTGCCGCCGCTGGACGGCCCGCGTGAACAGCGGGCCCTGGGCCGCGACCTCGGTCCCCGTGTAGCCGGCGCCGACGACGACGAACGTGCACCGCGCGTCCCGCTCCGCCGGTGAATCGGCGGTCGCCGCGAGCTCCACCTGGCGGATCACGTGGTCGCGCAGGTACAGGGCTTCGGCGACGCCGCGGAAACCGTGCGCGTGTTCGGCGACGCCGGGGATCGGCAGGAGCTTGGTGACGCTGCCCGCCGCGATGATCAGGCGGTCGTACCGAAGCTCGTGCACCGAACCCTCGGGGTCCGTATAGGACAGTCGATCTTTGTCCGGCGCGATCGACGTCACCGTGCCGAGAGCGAGCCGGACGCCGGGCAGGGTCGCCGGGATCGACACCGTCACCCGCCGCGGGTCGACGACGGCGGCGGCCACTTCCGGGAGCAACGGCAGGTACAGGAAGTAGTCCGTCTCGTTGACGATCACGATCTCGATCCCCGCCGCCTCGGGTAAAGCCCGGCGCAACGCGCGGGCGGCGTTGTAGCCGGCGAACCCGCCGCCGACGATGACGACCCTGGTCGGATCACCGTCCATGCGCCCAGCCTTTCTCCACGAGAGCCCTGACCCCGGTCAGCCTGCCACCGCGTGCCCGATTTGTACCCGCACTCGTCCGGTCACCCAGGACGGGATTAAATCTGGATATTCAACATCCAGGTTCACGCCACACGGCGAGGGCAAACCAGCCACAGCTCCTCATAACCAGGACATTAATCATCCCGATTAAGGGTGTCAAGACGGGCGTGCGAGCCGGGAATCCGGCCCGCACGCCCGTGAACTCTCAGCCCGCCAGCGCAGACGGATGCTGCGCCAAGGGCGTCACACTGACCCTCATGTACTTGAACAACGGCAGGTTCCACAGCAGGTCGTGCAGCTCGCCGTTGTCCGAGACGTCGAACACACTCAGGTTCGAGTACTCACCCACGACCCGCCACAGGTGGACCCACTTCCCCTCCCGCTGCAGCTTCTGGCTGTACGCCTTCTCCGTCGCCAGCAGCTCGTCCCGGAACGAGGGGTCGAGGTCCAGCGGCAGAGAGACGTCCATCCGCACCGCGAACAACATGCCGGCCTCAGGCGGGGTCGAGCACGAAGTCGTACCGGACCTCTTCGCCGGCGCCCGACGAAGCCGCGGTCGGCGAAAGGATCAGCGCGTCCTTCACCGCCGTGGCGATGTCGTCGCCGACGTGTTCGCCGCCGGAGAAGTACAGCTGCGTCGTGATCAGCTGGTGGCCCGGCGCGGACACCTTGATGTGCAGGTGCGCCGGGCGCCACGCGTGCCAGCCGGCGGCGGCGATCAACGCGCCCGTCGCGCCGTCGGTCGGGATCTGGTACGGCGCCGGGTGGATCGTGTGGATCGCGAAGTTGCCGTCGGCACCCGTGGTGAAGCGGCCGCGCAGGTTCCACTCGGGAATGCCGGGCGCGAACTGTGAGTACAGGCCGTCGTCGTCGGCCTGCCAGAAGTCCACGACGGCGCCCGCGAGCGGTTCACCCGACACCGAGCGCGCCTGGCCGAAGAAGCGCAGCGGCTGCCCGCCCTCGCCTTCGCGCATCGGCAGCGTGCCCTCCGCGCCGAACTCCGGAGCACCCTCCACGTAGTACGGACCTTCGATGCTCCCGGCGGTCCCTTCGCGGCTGGCGTTCGCGACCTTCTCCACCTCGTGCTCGATGAACACGTCGAGGAACAGCGGCCACTCACCGTCTTCGCCGACCCGGATCAGCCACGCCTTGAAGGCGTTGTACTCGTCGTAGGTCAGCTGGTGCTTGCGGACGACCTCGTGCAGCGCGGCCAGCGCGTCCGTCGCGATCGCGTCCACGCGGGCGGCGTCCGCCGAGGCAGAACCCTTGGCCCGCTCCTGGAAACGCTCGGTCGCCGACGCACCCGAAGCTGCGGCTGTGGGCGAAACGACTTCAGTCATGGCAAATACCTCTCTTCGTGGTGGGAATCAGTCCTGGCGGTAGCGCGCGAGCTTGTCCTCGTCGAGCTGGATGCCGAGGCCGTGGCCCTGCGGCACACGCAGCTCACCGTGCTCGATGCGCAGTGGTTCGGTGAGCAGGTCGTCGGTCATGTCGAGGAAGTTCGACAGCTCACCCGCCCGCCGTGAGGTGAGCTCGAACGCGGCCCCGAACGTCGCCGCGCACAGCGAGCCGATCTGCCCGTCGATCTGGTTGCCGAGCACGACCTCGACGCCGAGCCCGGAGCACTGGCTGAGCACCCGCTGCGAGTACGTGAAGCCGGTGCGCGCCGTCTTGATGCTCACGCCGTGGGCCGCGCCGGCCAGCAGCTCGCGGGTGACCTCGCCCGGCCGGGTGGCGCTTTCGTCGGCGTAGAGCGGGATCCGGCTCTGCGTGGCGAGCCAGCGGCGGCCGAGCACGTCGTCGGCCGGGCACAGCTCCTCGGCGAACAGCAGCCCGACGTCCTCCAGCGCCCGCAACGCGGCGGCCGACTCTGAGGCCGTCCAGCCGCGGTTGCCGTCGATGTAGAGCTCGACGTCCTCGCCGAGCCCGGCCCGCAGCGCCCGGCAGACGTCCACGTCGAGGCGGAACGGCTTGCGGCCCACCTTCACCTTGAACGTCGTGATGCCGTAGAGGTCGCGCACGCGCTCGGCCTCGTCGACCATCTCGCCCGGCTGCGCGAACCCGACCATGTGGCACACGCGCATGCGGTCGGTGTAGCCGCCGAGCAGCTCGGTCACGGACACGCCGAGGCTCTGTCCGATGAGGTCCCACAGCGCCATGTCGATCGCGCTCTTGGCGGCCGGGTTCCCCACCGTGCGGTCGAGTTTGGCGTGCACGGCCTCGCGGGCCAGCGGCGACATCCCCAGCAGCTGCGGTGCGAAAACCGAGTCGATGACGGCCTTGATCGAGCCCTGGGTCTCGCCGTAGGTGAACGGCCGGGGCGGGGCTTCGGCGGTCCCCACCAGGCCCTCGTCGGTGTGCACCCGCACGAGGATGTGCGCGGCCGTGTCCACCTCGCCACTCGCGAACCGCAGCGGTTTGCGGTACGGGATGGCGAACGGGATCGCCTCGATTTCGGTGACTTTCATCGCGATCCTTTCACAGGGGCCGGATCAGCGCCTGATCAGCGGACTGCGCACCACGTGGGTGCCCGCGGCGCGGTCGGCGGAGTCGAAGAAGTCCTCGCGGTAGATGTCCCGGGGGAACAACCGCGCCTTCATCAGCGCCTTCATGGTGTCCGACACCATGTCGGGGCTGCCGCAGATGTAGGCGACGTTCCCGCCCGCCCGGGGGTAGTCCTCGGCCAGCAGTGCCGGGACCCGCCCCGACCGGCCGTTCCAGTCGTCGCGCGAGAGCGCCGGCCGGTAGGTGAACCAGTCCGCGCGCGCTTCGAGCTCCTCGAAGTACTCCCGGTCGTACAGATCGTCCTTGGTGGCCACGCCGTGGTACAGCGTGACCTGGTACTCGCCGCCACCGTCCTCGTCGATGTGGCGGATCATCGCCTTCAGCGGCGCCAGTCCCGTGCCCGAGCCCAGCAGCAGGATCGGCTGAGTCCGAAGTGGACGGAACGAGAACCGCCCGTAGGGACCGGACAGCGTCACCTCGTCGCCGACCTTCAGGCCGGCGAAGACCCAGCCGTCGGTCGCGATCCCGTTTTCCGAGCGCTTCAGGTGCAGCTCGATCAGCGACCCGTTCGACGGCGTGCTGGCGATCGAGTACGGCCGCTGGTGCCCGCCGGGCACGTCGAGCAGCACGTACTGCCCGGGGTTGAACTTCATCGGTTCCTCGAGGGCGAGCACCAGCCGACGGACGTCGGGCGCGATCTCCTCGAGGCTGTCCACCCGGGCGCGGAAGTCGCGCACCGGGTGGACACCGACGCCCTCGTCCATGTCGACTTCACCCTCGAGCACCACGTCGCCGCGCGGCTGGGCCACGCAGATCAACGCGGCGCCCTCGTCGCGTTCGCTCTCCAGCAACGCGTACGGCGACGCGTCGCCCAGGTCGACCTCACCGTCGAGGATCTGGGCCTTGCAGGTGCCGCACGTGCCGTGGGTGCACGCGTGCGGCAGCCAGATGCCCTCGCGCAGGCACGCGTCGAGCACGGTCTGGTCCTCCCGGCACTGGATCTCGGCACCGATCGGTTCCACGCGGATGGTGTGCGTCGTCAAGACGAATTCTCCGTTCAGGCGGCGAACTGCAGCAGCGCCTTGTGGCCGATGCCGAGTTCGGTGAGCGAGGTGTCGGCGGAGCCGTCGAGTGGCCGGCCGTTCACCCGCCAGTCACGCACCGCCGCCGGGTCGAAGTCCGGGTCCGACGCGGCCCAGGGGCCGACGACCGTCTCCACGAACTCGCCGAAGCCCAAGGCCTTCGGCACGCGGAAGCACGCAGCCGAGCAGAACAGCGGGTTGCCTTCCCAGTGCACGTAGACCAGCTGGTCGTCGCCGAAGAGCTCGGCGCGGTCGGCCGACGGGAAGTCGTAGTCGTAAAGAGCTTTCACCGCCATGTCAGACTCCCTGTTCCACGTCGCCGTTGTGCCAGCCGATCCACGACTTGTGGTCGAGCGAGCCCTTGTACTCCCCGTTGTCGCCTTCCTGGATCCCGTACCACTCCAGGACTTCCGGCACCGACGGGCCACCGCAGTTGCCCTGGTAGATCTGGTGCACGGGCAGCCACGCCTGCACGAACTTCTCCGGCTCGCGCTCGAAGATCCACTGGCACCCGTCGCTGCAGGTGTGGAACTGCTCGCCGCGGAACTCGCTGGAGCGGAAGGAGGTCTTGGCCGGGTCGTCCTTCTCGGTGAACACCATGGGGATCTGGCAGACCTGGCACAGCTGGGGCAGGCCCTGGAAGAACATCCGGCCACCGTTGGCCTCGATGCGGTGGTGCTTCTCCCACACGGGCCGGTAGTGCTGGTCGAACGTCTCCGGGTACTGCTCGGCCAGCCACTTCATGTGCTGCTCGTTCGGCGCCTGCGTGGTGAACGAAGCAGCGAAGGAGAAGTTGTGCAGCACCTTGTAGACCTCGTGCGACAGCTTGTCCTTCTCCGCGATCGCGTCCTGCACGTGGCGCGGCGGGCGGATGCCGTAGAACTCCAGGTCCGGGAAGAGGCCACCGAGCATCTGGTCCTCGAAGTAGAGCTCGAACGCCTCCTTCCAGCTCATCACCGGCTTCGGCAGCATGTAGTCCATCATCCCGGCGACCAGCGCGGACATGCGGTACGCGCGCCAGAACCACTTGTCGATCCAGTCCTGGATGATCGGCACGTTGCCCTCGTCCTGCTCCAGCAGGAACTTGATGGCCTCCAGGCCGAGCGTCATGTGCCGGCTTTCGTCGGACTGCGCCGAGAACCCGAACGACATCGTCGGCATGTCACCGTTGAAGCTCGCGCCACTCATGAACGGCACGAACAGCAGGTTGGTGAGCAGGTACTCGAAGCTGAACGAGATCGAGATCAGGAACTCGAACGGCCCGGCCGTCATGGCGTCGTCGAACAGCGACTTCGGCACCGACAGGTACCACACGCGGTCGTGCATCTTCGACCAGCTGTGGAAGCCGCCGTAGTACTTGTTGTAGTTGCTGATCGTGTGGATCTGGGTCTGGCAGTGGCGCAGCTCGTCCACGCTCTGGCACAGCGCGGCGAACCGCGGCGCCGGACCTTCGAGATACCGCGCGAGATAAGCGAAGTGGCGGTGCGCGGCGTACTCCAGCGGCGTCACGCCCTGGATGAACAGCTTGATGGCGTTGAGGTAGCTGGCGTCCGCGAGACCGAGGTGGCCCTGGCTCTGCGCGAACCCGTCGAGCACGGCGTAGAGCCGCTTGTCCTTTTCGGCCTGATACTTGTAGTAGGCGTCCACGGTGAGGCGGAACGGGTCTTCCCAGCCGTCCCAGTCGTGGACCTTGATGCCCTCGTAGCTGGTGTAGGGGAAGAGCTGTTCCTTGGTGACGTAGCTCGGGTCCCAGTCGAGGTCACGGGTGAGCAGCGCGTAGCGCTCCTTGAGCGGCAGCTTGCGGCGCGGTGCGGTCTGAGTCATGTCCTAGTGCTCCCACTTCACGATGATCCGGTCGTCGTCCCACTCGGAGAGGTTCCCGGCGAACGAGACGATGGCCAGCTGGAACTCGCCGGTCTCCCACTCCCGCCCGAGCTCGCGCTCCACCGACTCCCGGTTGATCACGATCTGGCCCGCGGCCTGGATCTTCACCAGGCCCGGCAGGTGGCGGACGGTCAGCTCCGGGTTGTCGGCCCGGATGGCGGCGACGAGGCCGCGGTTCTCTTCGGACTCCTGGATGTCGATGCCGACCTGGCGCAGGGTGTCGCTCACGCCGCACCCCCGGTGACCTTGGCCCAGCGCTGCTCGGCGGCGGCCGTGGTGCGCGCGAGCGCGGCGACCGTGCCGGCGTCGGGCAGCTGGTGGTCGACGACGCGGGCCAGCTCCGTGGCCGCTTCGTGCGCGAGCGGGTTCCACGTCGCGACGATGCGGGACAGGTGCTCGCGGTTCTCCGCGCCGTGCTCCTCGTCGTCGGCCCACGCCTTGATCAGCGCGTCGAGCCACTTGCGCTGGTCCTTGAACCAGGTGTGCAGGTACTGCGTGAACAGGCTGTACGCGCCGGCGCCGGTGGTGAGCGCGATCTCGTCCAGCTCTCGGTAGAGCACCGGGTAGACGAGCGAGTCGACGAGGTCGATGGCGACCAGCCCCTCGGCCCAGTCGGGCGTGACCATGGCTTCCTCGGTGAAGCGGCGCAGCGGCTGCAGGTGCTCGCTGTCGAGCCACTCGCGCTTGGCGACCTGCAGCAGGTCACCGGTGCCCGCGCCCAGCGCGATGCCGACGCGGGAGAGCATCTGCGCGTTGCCGATGCGGTCGAACGCCGCGTAGGTGCAGCACTGCTCCAGGGAGGTGCCGTACGCGAACCGCGCACCGCCGACGCTCACCATCTGCGCGCCGGATTCGTAATGGCGCAGGGGAAGGATGGCCGTGGTGAGCACCGTGCGCCACGCCGTGGGCAGCTTCGCCAGCAGCTCGCGCTCCTCGAGGTACGCCATCTGCTTGGTGAACTCGTCGTGCAGGTTCGCGCGGTTCGTGACGTACGGCGTGTAGTAGAACTGGCGCGGATCCGTGTAGCTGTAAGGATCCTTGAGTTTCAGTGCGGTGTAGTCCGCGTCGTAGAGCGCACGGTGCTGGTCCCACGTGGGCCGGTAGTGGAAGTTCTCGCGCGGCTCGACGTCGAGCGTCGCCTCGAGGTAGCGGCTGGCCGGCTGGTCGCCGAACCGGTCGATCACGTTCTGGTAGGTCTGCCTCTTCGGCTCGATGACCTGATACCGCAGTTCGTATTGCATCAGTCCTCTTCCAGGTCAGTGGTGGGCGGGGAGGGGGGCCGGCGTCAGCAGGCTCAGCAGCAGCGCCCGGAGCTCCTCGTCGCCGGCCAGGCGCCGCGGAGCGTCGTCGGGTTCACCGGCGATCACGAGCTGCACGGTCGCTTCCCGGCCGGACATCGCGGTGCGGATGCGCGCGCTGCGGTCGGAAAAGCCCACGGTGAAAGCGAGTTCGCCGTCGGCGCTGTCGTCGACGAGGCTGAACACCGGCCCGTGCTCGCGGAGGATCGCGTTGGCTTCGCACACCAGCTGCTCGGCGAGGGAACGGATGATCACCTGCTCGTCGGTGGCCACGGCCACCGATCTCGGGGCGGCCGGTTCGGTGGCCGGCACGGGGGCTTCCTCCCCGTCCAGCAACGACTGGACAGCCAGCATGAACGGGGTCACGGCTCCTCCTTGAGTCCGGGAAAACCTCGACCAGGGAATACCTGGCATTTCCCGATTGTTTCCGACGGATTCGGAAATGAGAAATACTTACAACTTCACGATCGATAGATGCGGCTTATCAATCGCGCTGGCTCAGCGCGGACCGCCGAGCAGCGAGTGCGCGCGAGAGAGCACCTTGGCGACGTGCGGCGAGAGGTCGTCCGCGCGCGTCGCGGCGGCCAGCTGGACCTCACGGGTGGTGCCCGCCAGCGGCCGGTACTGCGAACCGGTGATCTGCAGGTGCCGCACGGACGCGGGCACCAGCGCGACGCCCAGCCCACCGGCCACGAACGAGACCAAAGTGGACGTCTCGCCGACTTCCTGCACCACGGACGGCACGAAACCGGCCTGCTGGCACGCGTCGAACACGGCGTCGTAGACCACCGAACGGTGGCGCGAGGGGTAGCAGATGAAGGGCTCGTCGCGCAGGTCCGCGAGCCGCACGGTGTCCCGCTCGGTGAGCGGGTGGCTGGCGGGCAGCACCGCGATCAGCGGCTCGCGGCGCAGCACCTGCACGACCAGCCCCGGCTCGCGGACGGGCGGGCGGAGGAAACCGATGTCGAGGGTCTCCTCCACCAGCGCCGTCACCTGGTCGGGGGTCAGCATCTCGCCCTTGAGGTCCAGCTCGATGCCCGGGAAGTCGCGGCGCAGCACCCGCGCGAGCGAGGGCAGCAGCTCGTAGGTGGCCGAGCCGGTGAAGCCGATGGCCACCCGGCCGACGTCACCGCGGGAGACCCGCCCGGCCTCGACGCCCGCGGCGTCCACCGAGGCGAGCACCCCACGGGCCCGGTCGAGGTACCGCTCGCCGGCCGGCGTGAGCTGCACCTTGCGCGTGGTGCGCGTCAGCAGTTCGACGCCGAGCTCGGCCTCGAGCTGCTTGATCTGGTGCGACAGCGCGGGCTGGGCGATGTGCAGCCGGTCGGCGGCCCGGCCGAAGTGGCACTCCTCGGCGACGGCGACGAAGTACCGCAGGTGCCGCAGCTCCATCCGGACCTCACCTCCGACCCACCTCGGTTCACACCGCCAGCGACTCCACTGTTCCAGCCGGCTCGTACTCCGGCCAGGCCGACTGCGGACCCGCCTGGTTCAGCAATTCTGCCGGGTCGTCGACCGGAGGGTAGATCCACTGCTCGTTGATCGTGTGCTTCAGGTCCTTCGCGATGTGCTCGGTCATCTGCACGTCGCGGTCCCAGCCCGACGTGACGACCGCACCGGCCGGCCCCAGCGAGAGACAGGTGACGTACGGCGCAGGCTCGAACCGGACCAGGGCCTCGTCCAGCAGGTCCGCGGCCACGTTGTGGCCCGCGAACTTGCCCTGGGGCAGGGCGTGCTGGCAGCTCTGCATCACCACGCGGCCCTCGGCGGGCGACACCGCGGCAGCCGTGTCGCCGGCCGCGTAGACGTCCGGCACGCCGCGAACGCGCAGGTACTCGTCCACGTCCAGGCGGCCGAGGTGGTCCTTCTCCGCCGCGATGAACGACGTGAGCGGGCTGGCCGTCATTCCGGCCGTCCACACGACCGTCGACGCCGGGATCACCGTGCCGTCGGACAGGCGCAGCTCGTCGTGGGTCAGCTCCTCCAGGCTGACGCCGAGCCGGACCTCGACGCCGAGGTCGGCCAATGCCTTCTTGATCGCCGGCCGCGGGCCCTCGCCCAGCTCCGGCCCGACGGCGTCGAGCCGCTCAACGAGCACCACCCTGGCGTCGTCGGCCAGCTCCTTCAGCCGCCCGACGAGCTCGGTCGCGATCTCCAACCCGGTGAACCCGGCGCCGACGACCACGGCGGTGAACCGGCCGGGCCCCGCTTCGCGGTCGGGCAGCCGGCGCAAGTGTGAGTCGAGCGTCGCCGCGCCGGCGAGGGTGTCGATGTCGAAGAGGTGCTCGGCGCCGGGAAACGTGGGGCGGACGACCTGGCTGCCCGAGGCGAGCACGAGGCGGTCGTAGCCCAGCGTGGCGGTGGTCCCGTCGCGGCGGACCGCCTCGGCGGTGCGCGCGCCGGTGTCGATGCCGACCACGGTGCCGGCGACGCGGCGCACGCCGATCGGCCCGAGCACCCGGTCGAGCGGCACGCGCATGCGGTCGGGATCCGCCTCGTAGAGCCGCGGCCGGATCACCATGTCGTCACCGGCGTTCACGACGGTGACCTGAAGGTCCTTTTCGGACAGTCCGCGTTCCTGGCGGAGCTTCACGGCACTCGCGGCGCTCCACACCCCGGCGAAGCCGCCGCCTACGATCAGGATCCTTGCCATCCGGATTCTCCTCCTGCACGACACCGTGTCGACCACCGTCGGTCAGCGGCCAGTGACGTCGAACCCTACGAATCTGGATATAGACTGTCAAGGTTCCGCGAGCCCGGACGCCCACTGATAAACGGGAACGACGAATCCATACCTTCGCCGTCCGAATCTCGCCACCCCGATGTCCCACCAGCCCGGACGTCATCCGCTCGAACCTTCCAGGAGGCTCGGCATGAAACTGACCACGATCCGCACGAGAGGCGGCACGCGCGCGGCGCGGGCCGAAGGCGACGGCACGCTCGCCGAGCTGCCGTACCCGGACATCGGCGCCCTGCTGCTTGATCCACTGGTTGATCCACTGGCTGATCCACAATGGCCGGTCGCCCCGGCACGACGGGTGCACGAGGTGATGTTCTGCGACCGGGCACCGTTGCTGACCCGCCCGGGGAAGGTGGTCCGGGTCGACCTGGCGCGGCGTCTTTCCGCGTGACCCGGCCGGAGTCGTTCGCCGGGCCGCGAGACGCGATCGCGCTGACTCAGGAATCCGTGGCGGCCACGTGGAAAGCCGAGCTCGCGGTGGTCATCGGGCGGCTCGGCACCATCGCGGGGTTCTCGATCCTGAACGAGGTCACCGTGGGGTGGTTGTCACTCGGGCCGGCGCTGGTGACCCCCGACGAGCTGCCGGGCGGCCTGCGGCCCCGGCTGGCCTTGCACAGCTTCGTCGACGGCCGGCCGGTGCAGAAGACCGACACGGGCGACCTGGACTTCGCCGCGTTGGTCCACCGCGTTGCGCAGCGCGTGCGACTCGAGCCGGGTGACGTCGTCGCGGCCGGACACGACGAGGTTCCGTTGTTGCTCAGCGAAGGTTGCGTGCTCGAAACGGAGATCCACGAGATCGGTTTCCACGAGAACGTCGTGGAACGGGTTACGTGAGTGTCGCCGTCGCCCGGAAGGTGCCGAGCCGGTCGGCGATGCGGTGGCTGATGGCGAGGCTCGCCTCGGTGACGTGGTGGGCGGCCTCGGCCACGGCTTTGCGGGTGAACGTCTCGCTCAACCCGGCGATGGAGACGGCGCCGACCGGGGTACCGGTGAGGTCGGTGATCGCGGCGGCGACCGAGGTCGTGCCGCGCTGGAACGACTGGCTGACGACGAACCCGTCGCGCCGCGCCGCCGTCAGCACGGCGGCCAGCTCGGTGAAATCGGGCGCGGGCAACCGTTCCGCGTCGCAGGTGAGCGTGACGAGCCGCCGCACCGCCTCGGGTTCCAGCACGCTGAGCGCGGCCTTGCCACAGCCGGTGCGGTGCGCGGGCGCACGCAGGCCGACGCGGTTGCGCATCGGTCGCGGCTGCCGGCCGGTGATGCGGTCGAGGTACACGACCCAGCCGTCGACGAACTGCGCCAGGTGCGTTTCCTGCCACGTGCCCAGCGGCAGCCGCCGCAACAGGCCTTCCGACGCGGTGGCCAGGCCGGTCCGGTCGATCACCTGCCCGCCGAGCCCGACCAGCGCGGCGCCGAGCCGGTACCCGCGCCGCGGCACCTGTTCGAGCATCCCGGCCTCGCACAGGGCCAGGCACAACGAGTGCGTGGTGCTGCGCGGGAGCTGCGTGCGTTCGGCGAGCTGCCGCACGCTGAGGGTCGGCTGAACGGGGGTGAACGCGTTGAGCACGACCATCGCCTTCGCGACGGACGCGTTCCCTTTCGACGCGACGACCATGATTGCCTCCGTTCGCCCCCGATGCGGAAAATACGCCTGCCGGGGCGAGATCCGCGATCCTCCGTCCGGCTGTACCGGACGCGAGAATTGCGCTTCCGGTGCGGCAGAAGGAGTCCGGCCTGACCGGACGCTTCGGCTGCGTTCCGCCGGCGCGACCTCTAGCGTGCCGAGGATGTCCAGCGTGTTCCGGATGTCCCCCGAGAGGAGCCCGCGCGTGCCTGGTGCGACGCCGGAAGAACGGTTGCGAGCCACCGGTCTGACCTTGCCCGTGCTGCGGCCGGCCGCCGGCAACTACGTCGGCGCGTACCAGGAAGGGTCCCTCGTCCACCTCGCCGGGCAGGGCTCCGAGGACTGGTTCGGCCGGGTGGGCGACACCCTCACGGCCGAAGACGGCTACGCGGCCGCGCGCGAATGCATGCTGCACCTGCTGGCCCAGCTGCGGCAGACGCTCGGCAGCCTCGACCGGGTGCGCGGCATCGCGAAGGTCGTCGGCTACGTCTCGTGCACCGACGACTTCACCGGTGTCGCGCAGGTCCTCAACGGCGCGTCCGACCTGCTGGTCGAGGTCTTCGGCGACGTCGGGCGCCATCCCCGCTCGGTCGTCGGCGCGAAGGCGTTGCCCAAGGGAATCGCCGTCGAGGTGGACATGATCGCGGTCGTGGAGCCCGCCGGCCGCTGACCGGCGGGCTCCACGCGGTCACGGGATGATGGCGGTGACCACGCCACCGTCGACCCGCAGCGCGCCACCGGTCGTCGCCGCGGCTTGGTCGGAGGCGACGTAGGTGATCATGTTCGCCACTTCCTCGGGACGGATCAGCCGGCCGAGCAGCGACGTCGGCCGCTCGTTCGTCATGAACTGCCGCTCCGCGCCGGCGAAGTCGAGGTCCGGGTACAGACCCTGCACGAACTCGCGCACGCCTTCGGTCAGCGTCGGTCCGGGCAGGACACTGTTCACGGTGACGCCCGCGCCCGCCACTTCCTGGGCCATGCCACGGGAAATCGCCAGCTGGGCGGTTTTCGTCATGCCGTAGTGGACCATCTCGGTCGGGTTCTGGATCGCCGACTCGCTGCTGACGAAGATCACCCGGCCCCAGCCGCGCGCGACCATCCGCGGTGTGTAGTGCCGGGCCAGGCGCACGCCCGAGAGCACGTTGACCTCGTAGATCCGCAGCCAGTCGGCGTCGGGGATCTCGAACACCGGTACCGGCGCGAAGTAGCCCGCGTTGTTCACGAGCACGTCCACGTCGGGCAGCTGTTCGACGAGGGACGCCACGCCCTCGGCCGTGCCGACGTCGGCCGCGATCCCGCGTGCGCCAAGGCGTTTGGCGACCTCGTCGACGCGGTCGGCGTTGCGGCCGTTGACCACCACGTCGGCGCCTGCGGCGGCGAGTGCGGCCGCCGTGGCCGCGCCGATCCCGGACGTCGACCCGGTGACCAGCGCGGTCCGGCCGTTGAAGTCGAGCTTCACGAAGGTCTCCGATCAGGCCAGGCCGAGCTGCTGGTTGAAGGTCTGGTTGTCCCAGAACAGGAATTCCTCGTCCATGGTGCCGCGGCGGTTCCAGATGCCGACGGTGGCCATGTTGATCGCGTACTTGCGGCCGGTCGGCTTGATGAAGCCGCCCTTGCCGTCGGGCATCGGGCGAGTGAAGGTGCCCTGCATGACGCCGGTGACGGCGGTGAGCTCGTTTTTGGCCACGCGCAAGGGATGCGAGTGGATGCGCGTGTCGGGCGCCCAGACGAACATCGCGGCGAGGTCGGCGATGTGCTGGTCGATGCCGTCGGTGTAGTGCCCGTCGGGCCAGTGCACGCGGATGTTGCGCGCGTGGCTCTCGCCGAGGCGCTCCCAGTCGGCGTGGGAGAACACGTCGAAGTCGAGCTCGTCGAACGTCTCCAGGTGCATGCGCTCGTCGTGCGTGAGGTTGCGCGGGTACGGCGGGTTGGGCACGGGGTGCGCGGCCGGGTCCGGCAGCAGCGGCTGCCCGGCGGCCTCGGCCACGTTCCCACTGGCGACGGCGGTGAGGGCGAAGGCACCGAACGCGGCGGCGGCGCCGCCTTTGAGTGCGGTACGGCGATCCATGACTACTCTCTTTCGGCTGGCAGGGGGAGTTCGCGCCCGGTCGCCCAGGCGTGGCTGGTGGAGACGATGGCGGTGACGACGTCGAGTTCGGCCTCGTCGCGAGGCCCGTAGACGAGGACCATGCCCGGCGTGAGCCGGATCCCGGCGAGCGGATGCGCGACGGCCCAGCCGCGTTCGATCGCTTGCGCGGCAAGGGAAACCGGCAGGGCGACGTGCAGGGAACCGTCGGTGCGCGGGTGCAGGTGAGCGAACTCACCGGCCCGCGGCACGAGGAACGCGTCGGCCGGCCCCGCCTGCCCGTCCGCGACCATGAACCCGCGCGCGCCCGGCACGGAGATGGCCGACTGCGTGCTGTGCACCCCGGGCAGCGCGGCGACGCGGGCGAACAGCTTTTCCTGCAGCTCGGCCGGGGCGTTGCCGGTGAGCTGCTGCTGGGGAATGGTGACGCTGACGTCCGGCCGCTTTCCCGCGCGCAGCGGGAGCGTTTCGAGTGCGGCCCACCGTGCCGGCTGGAGTCCGGGCACCCGGCGCCGCCTGAGGAAGTCCGCGCGCTCGGCGAGCCAGCCGCCGAGGGAGGCCAGCGCGTCGGGTGCGATGCCGTGGCCCACCGGGTCGCGCCGCGCGATGGTGGGCGCTCCGGACTCGGCGATGAGGTAGCGCCAGGTGCGGTCCTGCAGGTCACGCGGGATGACCTGGTCGTGCTCCCCGTGCGCGAGGAACACGGGCAGCCCCGCCAGGCGCGCCGGATCGGTCGGCACGCCCGCGTCGAACGGCAAGGTCCCGTAGAGGATCGCGGCGCCGGCGAACCGGTCCGGATCGGCCAGGATCAGGCCGCCGGCGAACGCGGCCCCGCCGCTGAACCCGATCAGCAGCACGGGCCCGCGTTGCCGGTCGAGCCAGGTGCGGAACCAGTCCATGGTGGTGCGCAGCGACTCCGGCGTCGGACGGCCGATGCCGCGGTTGGCGAACCAGGCGAAGCCGCCGCCTTCCGCGATCGGTGCTCGCACTGCTGCGTAACGGAATCCGCTCGGCAACGCGTCGGCGAGCCCGATGATCTCGGTCTCGCGCGAGCCGCGGCCGTGCAGCAGCACGACCAGCGGTCCCTCGTCACCCCGGGTCTCGACGACCGGCTCGTTCATCGGAGTGCCGGCGTTCAGACGGTCGGGCCGAGCAGCGCCCAGCCGGACTGCCAGGGCCAGTTGTTGCCGGCGTTGAGGGCGATGTTGAGGAACGCCATCTCCTCCAGCGCGCGGGCCATGCGCAGGCCACCGGCGTCGATCGGGCGGAAACCGAGCGAGGTGAGCAGCTCCGCGACCACCTTCTTGGCGTCGGTGTCGTCGCCGGCGTAGAAGGCGTCGAGCCGGTGGCCGCTCTCGGTGGGGGTGCCGAGGCGGCCGGCGAAGATGGTGTTGAAGGCCTTGACCACGGCGGCGTCGGCGACCAGGCGCTGCAGCGTCTGCACGGCGGCGGTCTCTTCGATGTCGAGGTCGGTGAAGGTCGCGTTGAGCGGGTTGGTGGCGTCGACCACGACCTTGCCGCGCACGGCGGGCGCGATCTCCTGGGCGACGGCGCCGACGGCGGTGCCCGGCACGGCCAGCACCACGACGTCGGCGTCGGCCACCGCCTCGAGGTTGCTCGCCGCGGCCCGCGCGCCCGTCTCGGCGGCGACCTCGGCTGCCTTCTCGGGGCTGGTCGCGGTCAGGGTCACCGCGTGCCCGGCGTCGACGGCGGCCTTGCTGAGAGCCGAGCCGACGTTGCCGGCTCCGATGATGGCGATCCGCATGATTATCTGCTCCTTCAATATCTGACAGTTCAGATACTGACACGGTAACCACAAGATGCCTTCCGATGCAATAGCTGACGCGTCAACCTTTTCCGCGTACACTGGCGGCATGGACCCGATCGACGACCGCTTGATCACGACGTTCGGCAGGCTGGTCGAGGCCAGCAGCCAGCTGGAGCGCCGGCTCGGTCCCGCCATGCAGGCCGAGACCGGGCTGCAGCACACGTGGTTCGAGGTGCTGATCCGGCTCGCCCGCTCGGAGGGCGGGCAGCTGACGATGAGCGCGCTCGCGAATGAAGTGGCGCTCACCACAGGCGGCATCACGCGGCTGATCGACCGCATCGAGGCGGCCGGCTACGTCGAGCGCCGCCCGTGCCCGACCGACCGCCGGGTGGCCTACGCGGCCATCACCGACGCCGGGCGCAAGGTGCTTGACCAGGCCGCGACCGTGCACGCGCGCAACCTGCGCACCGCGTTCGCCGCGTTTTCCGAGGCCGATCTGGACACGCTCGACGGGCTGCTGGACCGCGTCCGGCGCGGTTTTGAGATTGCTTGAAGGTTCAAGTCCGGCGGCGTAGCGTTTGACTGAACGTTCAACTGCCAGCGCTTGGAGACGTCCGTGCGATTCCAGCTCCTCGACATCCTGCCGCACCTGCAGAACCCGGTCACCGGCCGAATCGTCAGCACGTCCGACCGGTATGCGCAGGCGTTGAACACCACGCAGCGCGCCGAGCAGGTCGGCTTCGACGCGGTGGCGCTCGGCGAGCGGCACGCGGGCCCGTTCCTCTCGGCCGGCGTGACCGTGCTGCTCGGCGCGATCGCCGCGACCACGAGCCGGGTCCGGATCCAGACCGGCGTCACCGTGCTGTCCATTTCGGACCCGGTGCGCATCGCCGAGGACTTCGCGACGATCGACCAGCTCTCCCGCGGCCGCGTCGAGATCGTGATCGGCAAGGGCAACGAGGCCCGGCAGCTGCCGATGTTCGGCGTCGAGCCCGGGCAGCAGTGGGACCAGCTGGCGGAGAAGTACGAGCTGCTCCGTCGCCTGTGGCGCGAGGAAAACGTGACGTGGGAAGGAAAGTTCCGCGGCGCGCTCGACGGGGTCACCACCCTGCCGCGCCCGTACGCGGGCGCACCCCGCGTCTGGCACGGCTCAGCGACCACGCTGACGTCCGCCGAACTCGCCGGGAAGTGGGGCGACCCGCTGTTCAGCGCCAACGCCATCCAGCCGCGCGACAACTACAAGGTCCTCATCGACCACTACCGCGCCGAGTACGACCGCCACGGCCACGACCCCCGCTACGCCTTCGTCGGCGCCGGCGCGGGTTTCCTGTACCTGGCCGATTCCACACAGGACGCTCGCGAGCACTTCGGCCCGGTGTACGAGAAGATGGTCGAGTTCTTCAACAAGCCGGGCAACCACACGCCGGGCAACGAGATGGTGTTCCGCGACATCGACCACGCCATCGCCGAAGGTCCCGTGCTGGTCGGCAGCCCGCAGCAGATCATCGACAAGATCCTGTACTTCCACGCCGCGTTCGGCCACGACCTCCAGTCGTTCAGCCTGCCCACGATGCTGCCGCACGAGCAGCAGCTCGAGATGCTGGAGCGCTTCGCCGCCGAGGTGATCCCCGTGGTGCGCAAGGAAGTCCCCACGACACTGTGGACAGACGCCGACCCGTACGGCGCCCGCCCCGCCTTCGCGGGCAAGCAGGTCCCCGACGCCGCCGCCACCATCGACGGCCGCTGAGTTTTTTTCCTGTCCGGCCAGGCAGGACGCGGAACTTGATCACCCCGATGGAGGTATCCGGTTCGGGCGGGCTTGCCGGTACCGTGAGCGCCGACTTCCCGGCCGAAAGGTGTTCAGCAGGTGTCGGACTCAGATCTCGCGGCGGGCGTCAGCTCCACCGCCCTCATGGTCGCGGCCGCGCGCGCCATCGAAACCCACCACCCGCACAGCCTGCTGCGCGACGAGTACGCCGAGCACTTCGTCCGCTCGGCCAGCTCCCCCGTCGCCCTGCCCACCCGCATCTCCGACGTCCCGCTCGGCGACGCCGACCCCTTCTGGGGCCACCTGGGCCGCTTCTTCGCCGTCCGCGCCCGCACCTTCGACGACTTCCTGGTCGACTCCGCCCCGCACACCCCGCAACTCGTCATCCTCGGCGCCGGCCTGGACACCCGCGCGCTGCGCCTGACTCTGCCCCCGTCGGCGACCTGCTACGAGATCGACCGCCCCGACGTCCTCGCCTTCAAGACGAAAGTCCTGGACTCCTTGGGCGCTCTTTCGCCTGTGCCCCACCACCTCCTCACGGCCGACCTCGCGGACGACTGGCCCTCGGTCCTCCTGGCCGCGGGCTTCGACCCCGCCGTCCCCACGACGTGGATCGCCGAAGGCCTCCTCCTCTACCTCCCCGCCCCGGTCGAGACCACCCTCATCACCACCCTCAACACCCTGTCGGCCCCCGGCAGCCGCGTCGGCCTGGAAACCCTCCCCGGCCAGGACTCCCTCCGCGACCACACGCTCTTCGACACGAGCACCTCGGAAACCGGGTCGCACTTGGGGAGCCTGTTCGATCCGGATCCCAGGCCGGATACGCCTGGTGCTCTTCGTTCGTCCGGGTGGACCGTCACGACGTCGCCGGTGGATGTCTTCAGCATGCGCTACGGCCGGGGGCCGGATCCGTCGATTCCGGGGCCGATCCTTCAGTCGCGGTTCACCTTTGGTGAGAAGGACTCGTGACCGAGGAGGGTTTCCGGGCGACGCCCGGAACAACCCTTCGTCGACCGGCCACTTACTCGGACTCCCGAGGATTTCTCAGCTGAACGCTTGCCGGTAGAACCGCGCGAAGGTCCCATCGTGCAGCGCGGCTTTGAGCCACTCATTCACCCGCGCGGTAAGGGGGCTGTTCTTCGGGAGCAGGTAGGCCTTGTGGTCCGACGTGAAGGGCTGGGCGGGGTGCACGGCGACGAGGCCGGGGTTCTTGCGGGCCTGGTATTCGGCCTCGATGGCGTCGGTGATCATCACGTCGGCGTGGCCGGTGAGGAGCTGGGCGAAGCACTGCGTGTTGTCCGGGGAGACGATGAGGGTGGCGTTGGGCAGGCGCTGCTTCGCGAAGGCGATGTTGGTGCCGCCGGTGTCCTCGAGGACGCGGGTGCCGCGGGTGTTGATCTGGGCGACGGTCTGGAAATCCGCGGCGCGGGCGGTGGTGGTGAGGGGCGTTTTGCCGTTGGCGAGGTAGGGCGCGGTGAAGTCGGCCTGCTGCTCTCGGGCCGGGGTGACGGAGATGCCGCCCATGGCGATGTCGCACGTCGGAAGGTCGTGCATCAACGTCGACCACGTCGTGGGGACGAAGGTGACCGCGCGGCCGAGGTGGGTGGCGAGGTCGCGGGCCATGTCGACGTCGATGCCGGAGTAGCGGCCGGTGGCGGGGTCGCGGTAGGTGAGAGGCTGGTAGTCGCCGGTGGTGCAGACCTTGAGTGGGGCCGGGGTGTTCGCGGAGCAGCTGGTCGCGAGGACCGCTGCGGCCAAGGCGACGACAGCGATGCGGGTCGGGATGGGCACGGAGACCTCCTCGTTGCTCGCGCTCGGTCAAGATCGTAATTCGCTTCGAGCGGAAACGGTGGCGGGCGCGGCGGCGCGAGCGGTCCACTGGTGCGGGTGAGGACGGCGTACGACGAGATCGCGGACTGGTACGAGGGACAGTTCCTGGGCGCGCAGCAGTCGGATCCGCTCGGGATCTCGGCCGCACTGCGGGAGCTGCTCGGGGAAGGCTCGGGCGCGTGCCTCGAGGTCGGGTGCGGCACGGGGGTTCACGCGGGCGTGCTGCGCGAGCTCGGGTGGACACCCGTCGGGGTCGACTTGTCGGCCGGGATGCTGCGGTACGGGCGCGAGCGGATGCCCGTCGCCCGCGCGGACGCGCAGCGGTTGCCGATGCGGGACAGCAGCGTGGACGCGGTCGTCGCTGTCATGGTGCACACCGACATGCCGGCGTACCCGGCCGTGCTGCACGAGGTTGCGCGGGTGCTGCGGCCGGGTGGGGTATTCGTGCACGTCGGGGTGCACCCGTGTTTCTGCGGCAGCTTCGCGGACCGAAGCGACCCGGCCGCGGCGGTGATCCGGGCGGGCTACCGCGAGCGCCACTGGACGAAGGATTCCTGGACGGACCAAGGGATCCGGGACAAGGTGGGCGCGGCGCACTGGCCGTTGCCGGAGCTGCTCAACGCATTGGTGGACGCGGGGTTCGGGCTCGAACGGTTCAGTGAGGGTGGGGAGCCGCTGCCGATCGTGTTATCGGTGCGGGCCAGATTTCCGATCGACGGCGGAGCAGCCGGGTCGGCATGATGGCCGCATGCTCATCAACTCGCGAGCCTTCCCCTACCCCTTCCGCGAGGTCCCGTGGCCGGAGATCGCCGTGAGGTTTCGCGAGATGGGGGACCGGCACCCGGAGTTCGCGCACATGGCGGACATCGTCGACAGCGTCCTCGACTGCGACGGCGCCTCCCGCCTGGCCGGGCTGACCTCGATGCACGACCTGATCGTCACGCCGCGCCCGGTGCCCGACCGGCTCCCGGTCGAGGTCGTCGTGGCGCGGTCGCCGTCGTCGGGGTTCGTCGGTGCCGGCGGGGTGTTCATCGAGCACCGCTCGCACACCGGGTACGACGATCGGATCTACCGGCCGAGTTCGGAGGCCGTGCCGCTGTTCTGGCGGTTCATGATCGAGAAGTTCGCTGTGGCGCCGGTGCGTACCGGGCGAATCAGCGACCCGGAAGCCGCTGCGTGATCGCGGGCATCCCCGTCGCCACCCCGTTCCGCGACAAGGGCAGCGTCTTCCACCACTGCGCCCCCACGCCGATGGCCCCTACCCGGCGTTGTATCGGACGTTCCAGTGAGAAGTCCATGATCGTCCTTACCACGCGTGCGGGTGGAGGAGGTCGGAAAGGCCCAGGCGGGTCAGGAACTGCGTGCGAGCCGCATCGGCGACGGTGCTGACTGCTTCGGAGCCGTCGTCGACCGGGTCGATGTGGACGCGGAAGGGGCGGGTGCCGTGGGGCAGGGCGACGAGGTCGGTGACGGCGGTGGCGACGGCGCCGGCGTCGATGTCCGGTGGGGCCAGGTCGGAGAGCCGCGCGGCGACGTGGTCGAGGAGGCCTGGGTAGGCGGCGTCATACGCGGCGGCGCGGGCGGTGTCGGAGGCCGCGTGGCCGTTGGCGAACAGCGAGGTGCCCTGGGCGAAGACGCCGGGGACGACGATCGTGGTCTCGATGTCGAAGCGGGCGAGCTCGGCGGCGTACGACACGGCGAAGGCGTCCATCGCCGCTTTGGCCGCGAAGTACGGCGCGAGGTACGGCGGGGTGCCGCCCTTGGTGCTGGAGGAGCCGATCCACACCACCAGACCGTGGCGACGCTCGCGGAAGCGCGGCAGCACCGCGCGGTTGACGCGTTGGGGGCCGGAGACGTTGGTGTCCATGACATCCGCGATGTCGGCCGGGGTGAACGCCTCGGCCGGGCCCAGGGCGAGGTACGCGGCGTTGTGGACGACGACGTCCAGCGGCTCGGCGATCGAGGCGACGGCGTTGTCCACCGAATCCTGCGAACGGACGTCGAGTTCCACCGCGCGCAGCGCCACTTCGCGGGAGGACGCGTAGGTCGCCAGCGCGGCGGCCGCGGGGGCGTTGCGGCCGGCGAGGTCGCGGATGCCCGCGTGGACGGTGTGGCCGGCGTCGGCCAGCGCGCGCACGATCAGCGCGCCGAAGCCGGAGCCCGCGCCGGTGACGAGGACGGTCTTGCCCATGGCACTCCTTGGTTCAACGTGGGCAGCCGTCGAACGGGGCTGCCGAATGGTCGAACCAGCGAACGCGCGGAAATCATTGCCCGGCAACGAACTTCGGCGTGATCCGTGGGTTTGGCGGGATTCGTGCCACCGACGAAAACGGCCCTCCCCCGCCGAACCGGCGAGGGAGGGCCGCAGGAACCGAACTCAGGCGCCGTACTTACTGGTGCACGTCGCGACAGTCGGCGACGTGAACCCGTCGCGGAAAGCCTCCACGCGGGCGAAACCCGAAGGTACCGTCGCCCCGGAAGGGTCGGAAGCGATGACGCTCTTGGGCGACAACAGCTCGGCGATGGCTTCGTCCAGGTCACCCGGTGAAAGCTCCAGCGTGGCCTTCTTGTCCGGCGTCAACGTGCCCGCCCACATGCCCGTCAGGCAGGCCGTGAGCTGGCCCGTGGAGGCCGTGTCCAAGCGCAGGCCGTAGGCCTTTTCGACCGACAGCGCGTAGCGGGAGGCCACCTCGGCGAACGCGGCGAAGTCGCCGAAGCCGCCGGAGGTGCCGCGCGACGGTGGGGTGCCGACGCGGCGCAGGGAGGTCAGGTCGACCGACACGGTGTCGGTCGACGGGCAGTACGCGGCGGGCGTGGTCACGCGAGCGTCCGAGCAGGACTCGGGGTCGGAGGTGAGCTTCGGGGCGCCCTTGGGGAACGCGGCGCGCAGGCTCGACTCCAGGTCCTGCAGGTTCGCCGGGTCGACGACGTCGAGGTTGCCCTTGCCGTCGCCCGTGTCGAGGTCCTTCGACGAGAAGGGCAGCTGGCTGGTGCGGCTCACGACCTCGGCGTTGTCGATGGCGGCGCAGCGCTTCGGGCCGTCGGTGAAGCCGAACTGGAAGGCGGACACGCGGTCGAACGCGCTGCCGTGGGCGCCGGCGGTGTCGAAGCTGGAGCCGGCGGAGTCGCGGATGAAGAAGAGCGTGGCCATGATCTGGTTGAGGCCCGTGCCGGTGGACACCTGGAAGTGCGGCGAATTGCCCTCGGCCACCCAGCGGAAGAAGGTGCCGGCGTAGCAGTCGGCCTGCTGTTCCTTCACGATCGACGGGGTGTTGGGGCTCAGGCCGAGCCGCGTCTGCACGGCGTGGCCCAGTTCGTGGGCCAGCACGGCGACCACGGACATCGGGCCGAAGGAGTCGTTCAGCATGGGCAACAGCTCGCCGCGGTCCCACGCGACGAGGTCTCCGGAGGGGCAGTAGAACGCGTTCACGAGGCCGGCGGTGCTGGAGCCGCAGAGGTTCAGGCCCTGGCCGCGCGAGTCGTAGGAGATGAGCTGCCCGACGGGTTTGTAGTCCTTGCCGAAGCTCTCCGGCAGCTGCTCGGTCCAGTACTGCTGGACGTCGGCGACGGCGTTGGCGGCGAGCTTGTCGATCGCGCCGCCGTCGGTGTTGACCACGGGCAGGTCGGTGTCCGCGACGCCGGCCTTCGGTCCGCTGGGACCGTCGGTGATGGCGAGGCCGGCGACCTTGGCCGGGTCGGGCCGGTCGACGCCCGCGCTGCCCTGGACGGCCGTGGTGCACCCGGCCACCAGCACGGCGCCCACGACCAGCGTCGCCACCCACGTGAACCGCGAAATCATTGCTCCTCCAAGGAAAAAGAGCCGATGCGACCGAGAGGCCGCACCGGCTCGAAGTAGATCAGGCGCCGAAGTGGACAGACTGGATGGCGTCGTCGAAGCCGATCGTGGAGAGGTCCTTCACGTCGCTGTCGACGACCGTGGACTTGCCGGTGCAGTTCGGGCCGGTCCACAGCTTGAGGGTGCCGTCGGTGGTCAGCGACGAGGTGACGCCGGGGCGGGCGAGGTTCTGGCAGGCGTTGTCACCGGAACCGAAGGACAGGCCCTGCGAGGCACCGTTGTCGCTGAAGAACGCGTCGTCGAACAGGATCGTGCTGGTGGCGGCCTTCGAGCCGCCCGACGGGGTCGGGTTGTCCGACGGCGGGGTGGCGGTGCCGGAGCCCGAACCGTCGAGCACCTTGCCACCGGTCGGGCTCATGCCGAACCAGGTGCCGCCGACGCCTTCACCGTTGGTGTCGCCCGGGTTCTTGTCGCCGGAGAACGTGTAGGCGGGCCAGTTGCCGATCGTCAGCTGCAGCGAGCCGTCGTCGCGCTTCACGACGCCGATCGCGGACTTCTTGATGCCGGCGATGAAGACCTTGGTGCCCTTGGTGACCTTGACCGGCGGCCACTTCTTCTCGCAGTCACCGTTGCAAGTGGACTTCGGCGGCTTCGGGGAGTCGTTGTCGAAGCGGTAGATCGTCATCCCGGCGCCGTTGATCACGACCGGGTTCAGGTTGCCCGCCTTGCCGGCTCGCAGCGACACCCACTTGGTGCGCACGTCGGCGGGCGCGCCGGCCGGGGCGAGGTCGCCGGTGTCCCGAGCGGCGTTGTTGCTGCGGGCGGTGCCACTCAGCAGGTCGAGGCCACCGGCGTCGCCGGCGTTCACCGCCGCACCGGCCGGGGCCGCGCTCGGGGTGCCGTCCGTCTGACCGCCGCAGGCCGACAGAAGGGCCGCGCCCGCCGTCACGAAGGCAGCGAAAAACAGGGCGTGCTTGCGGAACATGGGGGAACTCCAAGGGGGTTCGACCGGGGCTCCCGGACCGTCCGGAGCCGCTCTTGCCCGTGACACGGGGCTGGGGTCGTGTTCGGTTCACGTGAGTTCGGAAGTTTTTTGGGGAATCGCGAACTCGCAGGTCACGCGGGATTCCCGGTCGCACGCCCCCGCCCGGGTGCGGTAAGCATGGGCCATGACCCTGGTCCGGTTCGGCTTGCTCGGCCCCGTGGAGGCGCACGTCGCCGGCGAGCCCGTCGACCTCGGGCACGCGCGGCAGCGCTGGGTGCTGGCCGCGCTGCTCGCCGACGCCAACCGGCCCGTGTCCACGGAGCGGATCGTCGAGCGCGTGTGGGCGGACGAGCCGCCGTACCGCGCGCACCGGCTGCTCGCCAGCTACCTCTCCCGGCTGCGCCGCACGCTCGCGGCGGCGGAGGGCGTCGAGATCAAGCACGGCCCGAGCGGTTATGTGCTCACCACGCCGCCCGGGAGCGTCGACGTGCAGCGGTTCCGCGCGCTCGTCGCGCAGGCTCGATCGCAACGGCGGCCGGAACTGTTCGACGAGGCCCTCGCCCTGTGGCGCGACGACGCGTTCTCCGGCCTCGACACCCCGTGGGCCGAAGCCGCCCGCGAAACGCTCGCTGCCGAACGCCTGTCCGCCCAGCTCGACCGCACGGACCTCGCGCTGCGGCTGGGTGAGCACAACGCCGTGCTCGCCGACGCGGCCCAGCGCGCCGCGGCCTTCCCGCTCGACGAGCGGATCGCCGGCCAGCTCATGCTCGCGCGCTACCGCGCCGGGCGGCAGGCGGGCGCGCTCGAGGAGTACGACCGGATCCGTCGCCGGCTCGCCGACGAGTTCGGCGCCGACCCCGGTCCCGCGCTGCGCGAGCTGCACCAGCGCATCCTCACCACCGACCCGGAGCTCAGCCCGCCGCGCGAGACGCCCGTGCCGCGCCAGCTGCCCGCGCCGCCGCGGTGGTTCGTCGGGCGCGACGCCGAGCTGGCCGAACTCGACGCCGCGATGGCCGGCGGCTCGGGCACGGTCGCGATCTCGGCGATCGGTGGCGCCGGCGGCATCGGCAAGACGTCGCTCGCGCTGCGGTGGGCGCACCGCAACGTCGCGCGGTTTCCCGACGGCCAGCTGTACGTGAACCTCCGCGGCTTCGACCCGGCCGGTTCGCCGCTACGGCCCGAAGCCGTGGTGCGCCACTTCCTCGACGCGTTCGGCGTCGCGCCCGCGGCCGTGCCCGCCGACCCCGAAGGCGGCTTCGCGCTGTACCGCAGCCTCGCCGCGGGCCGGCGCCTGCTCGTGGTGCTCGACAACGCGCGCGACGCAGCACAGGTCGAACCGCTGCTGCCGGGCAGTGAGACGTGCACCGTGATGATCACCAGCCGCCACCGCCTCGGCGGCCTCGGCGTCCGTGGCGCGCAGCTGCTGGACCTGGCCGAGCTGGCCGAACGCGAGGCGCGCGAGCTGCTCACGCGCCACCTCGGCGACCGGCGCGTGGCGGCGGAGCCGGCGGCCGTCGCCGACCTCGTGCGCTGGTGCGGCGGTCTGCCGCTGGCGATCAGCGTCGTCGCGAGCCGGGCCGGGGCGAACCCACGGTTCCGCTTGGAGGTGCTGGCGCGCGAGCTCGAGGACGCGTCGGCTCGGCTCGACGCGCTGGACGCCGGCGACCTGGCCACGAACGTCCGGGCGGTGTTCTCGTGGTCCTACGACGCCCTCGACGCGGGCGCCCAGCGCGTGTTCCGGCTGCTCGGCGCCGTGCCGGGACCGGACGTGAGCCTCGCGGGCGCGGGCGCGCTGGCCGGCCTGGAGCGGCCGCGGGCGGTGCTGCGCCGCCTCGTCGACGCGCACCTGCTGCAGGAGCACCTGCCCGGCCGCTACCGGATGCACGACCTGCTACGGCTGTACGCCGACGAGCTCGTCACCCCGCCGGAACGCGCCGAGGCACTCCGGCGCTTCACCGACTTCCTGCTGCACACGGCCGGCGTCGCGAACCGCCTGCTGCGGCCGGAACGCCAGTCGATCGACCTCCCGGAGGCGACCGCGCCGCCGCTCGCCGACCGCCGGGCCGCGACGCGCTGGTTCGACGACGAACAGCACAGCCTCCGCGCGACGCTGGATTCCGCCGTGCAGCGCGGCGCGCACCAGGACGTCTGGCGGCTCGCGTGGAGCATCAGTGGGTACCACGTGATTCACGGCCAGCTCGTCGAAGACCTCACGGCGTGGCAGGCCGGCCACGCCGCCGCCCGCGCCCTCGACGACCCGGAACCGCAGGCCATCGCCGCGATGTACCTCGGCACGGCCTACACGCGCACCGGGTCCCACGACCACGCCCTCCGGCACCTGCGTGAGGCACTTTCCCTTGCGCGACACGCGGATCTCGCCGCCGACGCGTCCCGCGCGCTCGGCTGGGCGCTCGGCCAGAGCGGCGACTTCGACGGCGCCCTGCACCACACCGCCGCCGCGCTGAAGCACTACCGCGCCACCGGCAACGGCTTGCGCCAGGCCGACGCGTTGAACACCCTCGGCTGGTACTCCGCGCAGCTCGGCTTCCTGACCGAAGCCCGCGAACACTGCGAACAGGCGCTCGCGCTGTGCCGCAAGCACGACCACCACCGCGCGGAGACCGTGACGCTCGACAGCCTCGGCTACATCGCCTCGGCGATGGGCGAACACGAAGACGCGCTGGACCACTACACGGCCGCTCTCGCGCTCGCCCGCGACACCGAAGACGCCTACGACGAGCCCGTGATCCTCGCCAACCTCGGCGACACCCACGCCGCCCTCGGCAACCCGGCCGCCGCGCGCGAGGTGTGGGCGCGGGCGCGCGAGCTGTTCCAGTCCCACGGCCGCACGGGTGACGCCGAGAGGATGGCGGCGAAGCTCGCGTCAGCCGAAGGGTGACGCGAGGGTGTCCGCAGCTACCCGCGAGACCCCGTGGCGAGGGAAAACCGGGCAACCCGGGCGCGTGATCCCCGTCTCTTCCGGCTACGGGTTGCGGGTCGCCAGGTGGTGGTGGCGACGCAGGGTCGAACGGCGCCGGACGACGCACGTCGCGTGGCCGGCGCGGGGTTCCGGGAGTGCGGCGGTGCGATGGGTTCGGTGGGCTCGGTGGGCTCGATGGGCGCTGTGCAGCCACAGGACGTCGCGGCCGAAGGACCACACGAGGGTGGCCAGGGCGGCCACCGTGACGGCCAGGCCGGCGAGGTGGGGCAGCAGGCCCGAGGCCGCGGCCACCAGCAGCACGCCCTGCAGCGCGGCGACGACCTTGCGCGCCCGGCTGGGCGGCAGTGTGCCGTTGAGCCAGGGCAGGGCCCAGGTCGCCGCGACGAACGCGTAGCGCATCAGGCCGATGACGAGGACCCAGTAGCCGAACGTCTCCGCTGCCAGCACGCTGAGCACCAGGATGAGGAACGCGTCGGACTCCATGTCGAACCGAGCGCCGAGCGCCGAGGATGTGCCGGTGCGGCGCGCGACCTGCCCGTCGACGGCGTCGAGCGCCAGCGCGACCGAAGCCAGCGGCACGAGCACGGCGAGCGGCGCTCCCCCGTTCAGGTGGTCCGCGACCAGCGCGGTGACGCCGCCGATGAGGATGGCGCGGGCGAGCGTGACGTGGTCGGCGGGGCCCAGGGACCGGGCACCGGCCTTGCGCGCGGCGCCCGCGAGCAGGGCCCACAGGCCGACGGTGTACGCCAGGCCCGCGGCCCAGCCGGCGGCGCCGAGGCCGACGGTCAGGGCGAGCACGCCCAGCAGCGCCACCTGGGCTCCGGCACCCGCGGCCTGCTGCCGAACGAGTGAACCCACGGTGGAACGTGATCGTGTAGTGGTGGTGACAGCCATATCGCCTCGATCTCGCGGCAGAGGAGGACGACCATGACACGTACGGGACAGGCCTTCTGGTTCAAATCCGCCGGAACCGGCGAGATCCGGGCGGCGGAGGTGCCGGCGCCGGGGCCGGACGAAGTGCTGGTCAGGACGCTGTTTTCCGGTATGAGCCGCGGCACGGAAAGTCTGGTGCTGCGCGGCGGCGTGCCCGAGAGCCAGCGCGAGGTGATGCGCGCGCCGTTCCAGGAGGGCGACTTCCCGTTCCCGGTGAAGTACGGCTACCTCAACGTCGGGCGCGTCGAGGCCGGGCCGGCCGAGCTGGTGGGGCGGACGGTGTTCAGCCTGTACCCGCACCAGACCGAGTTCGTGGTGCCGGCCTCGGCGGTCACGGTGGTGCCGGACGACGTGCCGGCCGCGCGGGCCATCCTCGCGGGCACCGTGGAGACGGCCGTGAACGCGCTGTGGGACGCCGCGCCCCTGGTCGGCGACCGGATCGCCGTGGTCGGGGCCGGGATGGTCGGCAGTAGCGTCGCCGGGCTGCTCTCCCGCTTCCCGGGAGTGGACGTCCAGCTCGTGGACACCGACCCGGCCCGGGAGAAGGTCGCGGCGGCGTTCGGCATCCGCTACGTGCGGCCGGAGGACGCCGAGGGCGACCTCGACCTCGTGGTGCACGCCAGCGCGACCGACGCGGGGCTCGCGCGGTCGCTGGAGCTGCTGGGCCGCGAGGCGACGGTGGTGGACCTGAGCTGGTACGGCGACCGGCGCGTGAGCGTTCCGCTCGGCGAGAACTTCCACTCGCGCCGGCTGACGATCCGCAGCAGCCAGGTGGGCACGGTCTCCCCCGCCCGTTCGGCGCGGCGCACCTACGGTGACCGCATGGCCACGGCTCTGCGGCTGCTGGCCGACCCGGCGTTCGACGTGCTCGTCACCGGCGAGACCGCGTTCGCGGACCTGCCGGACCTCATCTCCCGCCTCGCCGGCGGGGACCTGCCGGGGCTCGCGCACCGGATCGTTTATCCACTGGGTACGTAAGGAGAAAATCTTGTTCAGCGTCACCGTCCGCGACCACATCATGGTCGCCCACAGCTTCCGCGGTGAGGTCTTCGGTCCGGCGCAGAAGCTGCACGGCGCCACTTTCGTCGTCGACGCCACGTTCCGCCGCACCGACCTCGACTCCGACAACATCGTGGTCGACATCGGCCTCGCGACTCAGAAGCTCGGCTCCGTCCTGGCCGACCTCAACTACCGCAACCTCGACGACGACCCGGCGTTCGAGGGCATCAACACGTCCACGGAGTTCCTGGCGAAGGTGATCGCCGACCGGCTGGCCGACGCCGTGCACGCCGGGGAGCTCGGCGAGGGTGCCCACGGGCTGTCGGGGATTTCGGTGACGCTGCACGAGTCGCACGTCGCTTCGGCCGGGTACGAGCGTTCGCTTTGACCGAGGTGGATCCCTCCGGCTACGCGCCGGAGTGGTTGCGGCTGCGCGAAGGCGCGGATTCCGTCGCGCGCGCCGCGTCCCTTGTGGACTCGCTCGAGCCGGCCACGCCGGTCGTGGTCCGCGACCTGGGCTGTGGCACCGGTTCCATGAGCCGCTGGCTCACGGGCCGGTTGCCACGGCCGCAGCAGTGGATCCTGCACGACCAGGATCCGGGACTGGTGCGGCTGGCGGTCGCGGGTGTTGAGAATGCGACAGGCGAGGTTCGAGATGTCACACGGCTGACGGCGGCGGATCTTTCGGGAACCTCGCTGGTGACCGCGTCGGCGTTGCTGGACCTGTTCACGCCGGAGGAGATCCGGCGGCTGGTCGACGCTTGTGCGGGGGCGCGGGTGCCGGCGTTGCTGACGTTGTCGGTGGTCGGGCGGGTCGCGCTGACGCCGCCGGATCCGCGCGACGAGGCGGTGGGGGCGGCGTTCAACGCGCACCAGCGCCGGGAAGGCCGGCTGGGGCCGGACGCGGTGGCGTTCGCGGCGGCGGAGTTCGCCGCCCGTGGGTTCACGGTGCGGCGGGTGGCGACGCCGTGGCGGCTCGGGGCTCAGGACGCGGCGTTGATGGAGACGTGGTTCTCGGGCTGGGTTTCCGCGGCCGAGGAGGAGAATCCGGCGTTGGAGTTGGCGGGATATCGGCGGGAGCTCGAGTCGGCGGTTGTGGAGCACGAGGACTTGCTGGCTCTGCCTCCGCAGTCTTAGCCGCCTTAGCTGTCGGCTTCCCGCCGGGCCTTGGCTCGCCGTTTGCCCTCGTGCATCGCGGCGACCCGGGCGATCGGGATGGTGTGGCCTTCGGCGACGAGGTCGTCCGGAAGTGCCTGCGGTGCGGGCATTTCCGTCGCCCACGGGTCGGTGTCGCCGAGGAGGCCGAGTGCCGTGTGGACGGTGAAGTCGCGCGGGGTCACGTCGTCGGCCGCGGACCACGGGATCGGGAACGACACGGTGAGGCCGGGCCGCACGCGTGGGCTGTAGGCGGCGACCACGGTGGCGCCGCCGGCGCGGGTGGAGTCGAGGAACACCTTGCCGTGGCGGTCTTCGCGGATGAACGCGGTGGTGGCGAGGTCCGGGTCGAGGCGCTCGGCGCGGGCCGCGACCGCGCGGGTCGCGGCGGCGACGTCCTCGTGGGCCTGGCCGGGCTGGAGCGGCACGAAGACGTGGACACCCTTGGAGCCGCTCGTTTTCAGCGCACCGGCCAGCCCCGCGTCGGCGAGTGCCTGGCGGACCAGGCGCGCGCCCGCGACGGCGACGCCGAACGGCGCGCCCTCGGGCGGGTCGAGGTCCATGATCAGGTGGGTCGGGCCCTGGGTGTGGTCGAAAAGCGTCAACGTGGGGTGGTATTCGATCGCGCGTTGGTTGCCGAACCACAGGAGCGTGGGGCGATCGTTGCACAACGCGTAGGAGACTTCCCGCTTCGAACTCTCGGCCCACAGCTTCACGCGCGGCACGAACTCGGGCGTGTACTTCGGCAGGTTCTTCTGCATGAACGCGTCCTGCCCGCGCAGCACGCGCACCACCGACAGCGGCCGGTCGTGCAGCACCGGCAGGAGCCGCTGCGAGACGCCGTCGAGGTAGTCGAGCAGGTCGCGTTTGGTCGCGCCGGCGTCGGCGAACAGCGGCTGGTCGAGATTGGTCAGTTTGACACCCTCGCGTACGTCGTCGCTGCTCATCGGCCTACCTTCGCCCACCGCGCGGGCGTCGGTCAACCGCTTCACACGAGCGGACGGCCCTCGCAGCGGCGCTTGCGGAGATCACGCAGGTACGCGTTGTACGGGAACCGCTGCACGCTGCGCGGGAGGTGCCGCACGACGTGTCCGATCCCGCGCGTGAGACGTTCGAATGTTCGCTGATCGTGTTCGGTCCACGACAACCGCATGTGCTCCCGGAAACACGCCGGCAGGAACCCGGTCGTCACGAACCGGTGGAACCGCCCGAACACCAGTGGGAACGGCTGCGGCAGGAACCGCAGGTCGACGAGGTCGGTGAGGTACGCGCGGGTCCGGTCGTCGATGGTCACCCGGTCGAGCCCGTCGGCCCAGTACTTCGCGAACGCCTCGCGGTCCTCGGGCCACATCTCCGGCCGCACCTGCAGCGTCGTGCCGAGCACCACGGCGTCGGCGTACAGCTCCTCGGGCGCGGCCCCACCGAAGAACGCCGCGTGCACATCCTCGAGCCCCTTGTACAGACACGCGGCGACCCACAGCTGCAGCTCGGGGTCGAAGGCGTTGTAAGCGACCGGACTGTCCTTCGTGGACCGCACCTGACGGTGGGATCCGTTGACCGCCTTGCGGTAGGCCTTACGCTCCTCGTCGGTCCCGAACGCCGCGACCGCCAGGTAGGTCCCCGTGGTGCGCGCCCGTTTGACCGGGTGCCGGAACAGGTTCCCGCTCTCGACGCGGCTCTCCATCACCCCGTACCCCACCGGCGCCCGCCCGAGCTGCATGATCACGTTGGCGCTGCCGGCCATCAGCCCGATGCCGACCATGGCTTTCTCGAGTGCGTCACCCATCGCGCCTCCTCGTGGATCAAGGAAACGCGACTGTTTACCCGGAGTCAAGAGCGGCTTGACTTCAAGACGCCTTGAAATTCCACAGTGTTCGCCAAGACGGGGATCTCCAAGACAGGGATCTCCCAGACGGGAACTTCACCAGGAGGCAACCATGACCTTTCCCGACCCGGGCCGCGCGGGCGTCGCGGCCGTGCGCATCCGCCAGGGCGACGGTTCGCCTGAGCTCAGCGCGCCGGCTCCAGCGGCAGGACGATTGAGTCACACGGTGTTCACCGGCGACGAAGGGTGGTTCACCTACGAACAGTGGGCGCACGAACCCGAACCGGACGGGAGCGAATTCCACCTCTACCGCAGCACCCGGCGGCCCGATGCGCCACCGGCGGGCTGCGTCGTGCTCGTCTCCGTGGCGTTCGACAGCCCCGACGAAGCCCGGCTGAAGGCGTGGGTCGACACGATCTTCGAGGCCCTCGCCGACTCCCGTCCCCACCCCGGCGGGATCTCGGCCCACTTCCACTTCAGCGCCGACGGCACGCGCGTCGCGAACTACGCGGAGTGGGTGAGCGAGGCAGCGCACCTCGACGCACTCGGCGAGACGGGGTTCGTGGGTTCGTCACCGAAGTTCCAGGTCGCGCAGGCGTTTCCGGGCCTTGTCGGCAGCACTGTGCGGCGGTATCGCCCGATCGGCCACCTCGACGTTGCCGACCGGACCGGTACGGACTGAACCTGTCAGCAGACCGACACTGAAGCCGGACCCGAGGGAGGCGGCTAGAGCACCGAACGCGCGAACTCGATCAACGTGCGCGCGGCGGGACCGCTCGGACCGTCGGCCCGCCACGCCAGCGCGAGCTGACCGCGCAGCCGAGGCCGCAGCTGCAGCGTGTGCAGCTCGGTGGCGTGGTACCGCGCGAGGGACTCCGGCACGATCGCCACGCCGAGGCCGCGCATCGCCAGCTGGGCCAGCACGTTCGGGTCGCTGGCCTCGATCGTCACGCGCGGGTGGACCCCCGCCGTCGCGAAGGCGCGGTCGAGGACGCCACGCACGCCCGTGCCCTTGGGCAGGCAGATCAGGCCGCGGCCGGCCAGGTCGGAGAACGCCACGTCGTCGCGTGAGGCCAGCGGGTCGCCGGGCGCGGTGACGGCGACGACCGCCTCGTCGAGCACGACCTGCGCGGCGAGGCCCGCGGGCACGCCGTCGGCGAGGCCGATCACGGCGACGTCGAGGCGGCCTTCGCGCAGCGCTTCGACCATCACGTCGGAATTGGCCTCGCCCAGGGTGATCTCGACACCCGGGTACCGCTCGGCGAAGCCGGCCAGGAAATCGGGCAACGCGACCGGTCCCGCCGACGTCACGATCCCCATCGCCACCTGCCCGCGGACCAGACCTTCGTGCTCGGCGACCGTCTCGCGCACAGCGGCCACCGCGGCGAGCGCGGCGCGGGCGTGGGGCAACGCGGCGGCGCCGACGTCGGTGAGCCGCACCGCGCGTCCCGACCGGTCGAACAACGGCTGCCCCAGCTCGCGTTCCAGGCGCCGGATCTGCGCACTGACGCCGGGCTGCGCGACGTGCATCCGGGCCGCGGCGCGCGTGAAGTTGGCTTCCTCGGCGACGGCCACGAAGTACTCGAGCTGATGCAGTTCCATAAGCATTGATTCTAGCTGGTGGAACTACTATCTCTTGGACTTCTCGAACGCCCCGAGCCACGCTGGGGTCATGCAAACCTTCACCCCTGGCCAGGACGGCTACCGCGAGGAAATCGCCGGTTTCCAGACCGGCATCGAGGCGACGCCGAAGCTGGTCGTCGCCGCCACCACGGCCGACGACGTCGCCGAGGCCGTGCGCCACGCCGCGGCCCGCGACCTGCCCGTGGCGGTCCAGGCGACCGGTCACGGCCTGCGCGCCCCGGCCGACGGCGTGCTGATCTCGACGCGGCGCATGACCGGCGTCGAGATCGACCCGGTCGACGCCGTCGCCCGGGTCGAGGCCGGCACGACCTGGGGCAAGGTGCTCGAAGCCGCCGCCGAGCACGGGCTCGCGCCGCTCAGCGGTTCGGCGCCCGGCGTCGGCGTGGTCGGCTACACGCTCGGCGGCGGCTTCAGCCTGCTCGGGCGCCGCTACGGCCTCGCCTCCGACCAGGTGCGCTCCGCGGACGTCGTGACCGCCGACGGCACGCTCGAACGCACCACCGACCTCGGCGCCGGCGTGATCACCGCACTGGAGTTCGGGCTCGTCCCCGTGACCGGCCTGTACGGCGGCGGCCTCTACTTCGACACCCCGAAGCCGGCCGACGTCCTGCGCACCTGGCGAGACTGGACCGCCGACCAGCCCGACACGCTCACCACGTCGCTCGCCCTGATCCCCTACCCGGACCTGCCGATGGTGCCGGAACCGTTGCGCGGCAAGCACATCGCCCACGTCCGCGTCGCCTACCTCGGCGACGACGGCCCGCGGCTCGTCGCTCCCCTGCGCGCGCTGGGACCGCTCGTGGACACGCTCGGCACCATGCCGTTCACCGACTCCGGCTCCATCGCCGCCGAGCCGCCGCACCCCCACGCGTACCTCGGCGACAACCGCGTGGTCGCGCAGCTGCCCGACCTCACGATCGACGCGATCCTGGAGCACGCCGGCCCCGGCGCGCCCGTGCCGACCGTGCTGATCATCGACCTCCTCGGCGGCGCCTACACCCGGTCGACGGCCCCGGACTTCACGCCCGAATCGCGTTACACGATCCGCGCCCTGTCCGTTTTGGACGAATCCGGCCCGGACCCCGTGCGCGCGGCTCACGACAAACTGTTCGTCCCGCTCACCGCAACAGGCCGGCTGCGCAGTTTCGTGTACGGCCAGCCGTTCTCCTAAGTCGATCTTAAGTTTTCACCGGAGCCCTCGACGCCGCTCGCGCTCTGAGTAGATTTGCGCCAGGCCAGTCGAATTCTGGGGGCTGGCACTACTCGGAAGGTTCACCGCGAATGGGTATTCAGGATTCTTCGCGCCGTTTTTCCCGGCTCGGCGCGGTCGTCGCCGCGGCCGCAGTCGCCGGGGGCGTGCTGCTCACCGGCGCCACAGCCGAGGCGGCACCGCAGTCGGCCAATGCGTGTTCGGGCGCCCACCAGGCGGGCGGCGCGCCGCAGGTCTGGAGCAAGGCGTCGCACTCGGGCTGCAGCGTGTTCGGCTCGCCGGGCCGCAAGCAGGGTTACAGCTTCACCGTGACGAACAACCAGACCGCCTGCGTGCAGGGCTGGGGATTCGACTCGGCACACCCGAAGGGCGGCTGGTTCGACATCGGCTGCGGCGTTTCCGGGCACATGACCGTGCCGTGGGGAAATGTGCTCGGCGAACCGCAGGTGCGCGTGAAGAGCGTTTCCCTGTTGCCGACACTGCTCGACTGGTACAACTGATTTCCTGAAACCGCGGCCGGCGAATTCATTTCCCCGGTGAGTTCGCCGGCCGGTTCTTCTCATCGCGGCGGTTGCCCGTTCTCCACTCGATCCGCACACCCGAAAACGCCTGACCAAAACTGGGCGTTTTGTGCGGTTTCGGACACTCGGCGCGGGCTCGTGGGACCGTGTGCCCTCAACCGTCGGCCGCCTGCCAGTGATCGCTTCGCAGGTGTTCACGCGGCGTTGGTGTCGGCTGGATTGGATCGACGGTCGACACCACCCCCGCGTGAGGAGTTGTACCTTGTCCGCCGACCCCACCACCCCCACCCCCGAGCCCGAAGCCGGCCCCACCCGCCGCCGGTTCCTGCAGGGCGCGGGCGTCGCCGCCGGAGCCCTGATGTTCGGCGGGATCGCCGACGCCGGCCCCGCGAGCGCCGCGACCCTGGGCAAGAACGGCTTGCCCAGAGGGTTCAGAGGCGACATGTCCGACCTGAAGCACGTCGTGATCCTGATGCAGGAGAACCGTTCGCTCGACCACTACTTCGGCACGTTCCCCGGCGTGCGCGGCTTCAACGACAAGCAGGCGCTGAAGTTCCAGGACGGCACCACCGTCTTCCAGCAGAAGGACAAGACCGGCGCCATCGTGACGCCGAAGGTCGACGACGGCATGTGGGGCAACGACCACGGTGCCTGGGGCGACGTCGCGCACCGCAGCTGGGACCAGTGGGTGCAGCACAACGGCGCCAGCTGCATGAACTACCACAGCGACGGCTACATGAGCTTCTACCACTCGGTGGCGGCCCAGTACACGATCGCCGACCAGAACTTCTGCTCCGAGTTCGGCCCGACCGACCCGAACCGCAAGTATCTGTGGAGCGGTACGTCGAACACCGAGACCGGCAACACCGACGAGTCGAACTACAGCCGCCCGTGGATCACCGTGCCCGAGCAGCTGCAGCAGGCCGGCATCGACTGGCGTCTCTACTCCGACAACAGCGGCAACGGCCGCCAGGGCTACCTCAGCTCGTGGATCGGCGACTACGGCGACAACGAACTCAAGTACTTCAAGGGCTTCGAGCCCAACGGCCTCAGCCCGCTGGACCCGAAGCTGCAGCCCGGCACCGGCCTGATCTGGCGCGGCAACGCCACCTACTACGCCGGCAAGACCACCCCGAACGACGACTCCGACGCCAACCTGCAGGCCGTCCTCAAGGACTTCCGCGACGCCTGCCAGCCGGGCGCCGAGCACCCGCTGCCGGCCGTCTCGTGGATCGTCGCGCCCTACGGCTGGTCCGAGCACCCGGACGCCGACACGCTGCACGGCGAGCGCTACGTCCAGGAGGTGCTCTCGATCCTGCAGAGCAACCCGGACATCTGGAACCACACGCTGTTCATCCTCAACTACGACGAGAACGACGGGAAGTTCGACCACGTGCTCCCGCCGTGGCCCGAGGCCGGCACCGAAGGCGAGTACACCGGCTCGTACCCGCTCGGCTTCGGCCCGCGCGTGCCGATGCTGCTCGTCTCGCCGTGGTCGCGCGGTGGCTACGTCGCTTCGGAGGTCTTCGACCACACGTCGACGATCAAGTTCCTGGAGAAGTGGGCGGCGCACCTCGGCAAGCCGTTCACCTGCCCCAACATCAGCGACTGGCGCCGCTCGATCGCGGGTGACCTGACGAGCGCGCTCGACTTCGCCCACCCGCAGACCGGGCCGGCGACGTTCGCGGACCCGACGGCCGAGCAGCCGGTGAAGGTCGCGGCCGGCCACATGAAGCCGCGGCCGCTGAACTTCCACCCGCACGCCACGGTCACGCAGGACCACAAGGGCCACGTCACGGCGAAGCTGACGCTGGCCGGCGGCGACAAGGGCAAGGCCGTGAGCTTCCAGGTCTTCCCGGACAAGCTCAAGCCGTTCACCAGCACGCCGTTCACGGTCACCGAACGCAAGTCGCAGTCCTACACCTGGGACACCTCCGCCACCGGCGGCGAGTACGCGTTCTCGATCTACTCCAACGACGGTTTCGTGCGCTCGTTCGCGGGCAAGGTCACCTCGTCCGGGCACGACCCGCGCGTGGACGCCGACCTGCTGCAGCCGACGCTGCTGGTGCGGGAGCAGCACGTGCGCTTCACGCTGCACAACGACAACCTGCTCAAGCCGATGCACTACAAGCTGACGGCGAACGACTTCAGCGGCGGGACGAAGACCGTCACGGTGCTCGGCGTGCTGCCGGCGATCGTGAACTGGCCGACCGAGAACGGCTACTACGACGTGGTCATCACGGTCGAGGGCGACTCGACGTGGAAGCAGCGCTACGCCGGCCGGATCGGCGAGGGCTGCTAGTTCTCTCGCAGACGGCCGGTGGATCCCGCTCGGGTCCGCCGGCCGTCAGCGTTTGTTCCGGCGGACGCGGTCGAGCCAAGTGAGGTCGCTGCTCTGGTAGCGCGCGACCTCGGCGGCGTGGAAATCGCGGCGCGTCTCCTTGAGCGCGTCCCAGCCGTCTTCGGCGGCGCGCCGGCCGCGGCGGCGGGCCCGGAGGTCGAGTGCGGCGGCGACGCCGATCACCACGAGCACAGCCCCGACCAGGATCACCAGCAGCGCCACAGCACCCACCACCCAGAGTAATCGCAGGTCACGGGCGTGGGCCCGCCGCGCGGGTGCCCATGATCGTCCACCTATACTCCCACCGCAGCCAGGCGATTGGGGTCGATTTCTTGCGAACGATGAGCCATGACGAGTACCTCGGCATGCGCAGGTTCCCCGGCCTCGACGGCCTGCGCGCCATCGCCGCGACGATCGTCGTGTTCTTCCACTTCGCCGGGCCGGAGTTCGTGTGGCCGTCGGGCTGGGTGGGCGTCTACATCTTCTTCGTGCTGTCGGGGTTCCTGATCACGACGCTGCTGCTGCGCGAGCAGGACCGCACCGGACGCATCTCGCTGAGCGGGTTCTACGTGCGGCGCGTGTTCCGGATCCTGCCGCCGTACCTGGTGATCCTCGGCGGGATCATCGCGTTCGTGCTGCTGCGCGGCGAGTTCCTCGCGCGCGACTTCCCGCACGCGCTGAAGTACTATCTGACGTTCCTCAACGAGTTCTTCCCCGGCTCGCACGGCAACGGCTCGGACAACTTCTTCTCCGGCTCGTGGACGCTGGGCATCGAGGAGAAGTTCTACCTGGTGTGGCCGTTCCTGCTGGTCGCGATCGGCATCGGCGCCGCGCGGCGCAAGCTCGCGCTGGTGCTGGCGGCGATGGCCGTGCTGCTCGCGCTCGTGCCGCTGACCACCGAGGGCGGCTGGCTGCTCGACTTCTCGCCGACCGCCGTCTACCGCTCCAGCATCCACTACGCCATCCTGCTCGGCGGCTGCCTGCTCGCGATCCTGCTGCACTACCGGCGCAGCTTCGCCGTGCTGCGGCCGTTCACGCACCCGCTGGCCGCGATCCCGATCGTCGCGGGGTTCCTCGTGCTGCACGCGAACCTCGACCCGCTGTGGGTCGCGACGCGGCAGAACCTGCTGGTGCTGCTCGCGTACGCGCTGGTCACCATGCTGCTGCTGATCGTGCTGCTGTCACCGGGCCCGGCGCGCTGGCTGCTGTCGACGGCGCCGATGCGGTTCGTCGGCGAGCGGTCGTACTCGCTGTACCTGCTGCAGGGCCCGGTGCACTTCGTGGTGGTGCAGGCCGTGCCGGCGCTGGGTCACAACCGGCTGGTCACGGCCGTGACGGTGTTCCTGGTCGACCTCGCGATCGCCGACCTGATCCACCGCTGGGTCGAGCAGCCGATGATCGCGACCGGCAAACGGCTGCTCACGCGCCGGCAGGCCCGCAAAGCCGCACGGGCCGCGGTTCCTGCCGACGCGAAGCCGGTGCCGGCCGGCGTCTGAGCTGTTTGCTCAGCGCTCGAGCACGAAGACCGGGATCAGGCGGGTGGTCTTCTTCTCGTAGTCGGCGAACCCGGGCATGTGCTTGACCATGCCGGCGAAGAGGCGGTCGCGCTCGGCGCGGTCCTCGATCAGCTTGGCGGTGGCGTCGAACTTCTCGGTGCCGATCTCCAGCGTGACCTTCGGGTTGGCCACGAGGTTGTGGTACCAGTCCGGGTTGGTGTCCGCGCCGCCCTTGGACGCGGCGATGACGTACCGGCCGTCGCCGTCGGTGGTGTAGACCAGGGGCGCGACGCGCTGCGTGCCGCTCTTCGCGCCGGTGTGGGTCACCAGGATCATGTTCGCGCCCTCGAACATCCCGCCCACCTTGCCCTCGTTGGCGCGGAACTCGTCGATGATCTGCTGGTTCCAGTCCGACATGGGGTGGGTCCCTCCAGTTTGGTTTTGCGACCAAACTTACTTTGTTTGCAAAACTGATGTCAACGCGAGGTATCCTCTTGCGCGACAAGGTGTTTGCGTGGTTCTGGTCGAAGGAGCGGGATGACCACCGGACCGAGCCTCGAGGACGGCGTGCGCGAGCTGCTGCTGCTCATGCCCCGCCTGGCCGGCCGCGGCAAGCGCGCCCCGGTGCCCCCCGAGCTCGCGGACCTGACGTTGGCGCCGCGCCACCTGTGCCTGCTGTCCATTCTGCTGTTCGACGGCCCCATGACCGTCACCGAGCTCGCCGGCCGCCTCGAGATCGCCCCCACCACCGCCAGCCTCATGATCGGCGACCTCTCCCGCCAGGGCGTGCTCGCCCGCACCGAAGACCCCACCGACCGCCGCCGCACGATCGTCAGCATCAGCCCCTCCCAGCGCGCCGCCGTCGACGCCTGGCTGGCCCCGGGCGCCCGCGCTTGGGAACGCGCGCTGGCGCCACTGTCGCCCGGCGAGCGGGCGCTGGTGATCGACACTTTGAAGACCTACTCGCAGGGGTTCACTGGCGAGTGCTGCTGAGGGCTCCTTCGGCGAGGGCCTTGGCGTGGGCTTCTCCCGGGCAGGCGTGGGGGCCGATGCCGAAGGGGAAGTCTTTCAGGTCGACGATCACTTCGGCGCCGTCGACCGAGCGTCGAGTGGTGGGGACGGGCGGGCCTTGGGGGTTCTCGATCAGGCTCTCGGTGGCGGCGGCTTGGACCAGCAGGCCGACTTTGGCGGCGGTTCGTTCGTCGGGCCGGCCCAGGGCTTCGACCAGCCTTGCCACGGCTTTGTCCGCCTCGGCGGTCTGGGGGAAGTGGGGCTGGTAGGCCTTTGCCACTTTGTCGACGTCTGCCGGGTCGACGTCGAATCCGAGCACCTCGGCGAGTGTTGCCACCGGCCCTTGGTGGGGCTTCGCTGCTGCCGCCTGGCGCAGGGTTTCCGGCTCTGCGTTGGCGAGTTCCTCGATGACCAGCTTTCGCCGCCTGGTGTGGTCCTCGCCACTACTGAACCTCGCGACCATCGCGCGCAGCCAGGCCATGTTCACTTCGACGGGCGGCACGGGGGCATCGGTGAGGAGCTCGCGGGAATCCATGACTGGGACGGTAGGGCCGCGAAACGTCGGTGCGGGCCGAAGTTTCCCAGCCGCCGGGCCCTGGCCGTCACCTCAAACCGACAACCACTCCGCCTGCGGTCCCTCACACCGATGCGGCCGTGGCACATCGTGCTGGTACCACCAGGCCTCACTCACCCGCCCGTTCGGCAGCGTGTACCGAGGCGGCCCGGCCGCCCGGCGCATCCCCGCCGCCTCCAGCGACCGCCCGCTCGCCACGTTGCCCACCTCGGCGCCGGCCCGGACCCGTGGCAGCCCGAGGTGCGAGTGCGCCAGCAGCAGCCCCGCCGTGAACAGATCCCGCCCCAGGCCGCGGCCGCGGTAGGCCGGCGCGAGGTAGCCGCCCGTCTCGGGGCCGCCGTTCTCCCCTGCGTGGACGCTGACCAGCCCGGCGCAGCGGTTCTCCCGGAGGTCGATGGCAACGATGTCGACGGACTGCGGATCCGGGTAGGTCCAGGCCGGGCCGGTGCCGGGTGTCACGCGGAGGGCTTCGGAGCGCAAGGGCTCGGCGATGACCGAATCCGCGAGCCAGCCGAGCCAGCGCTGGGCGGCCGGGTCGCTGCCGGAGGCCACGGCGGCGGCGTATTCCCAGGCGGTGGGGGTGCGGAAGAGGAACCGGCCGAGGGCGAACGCGTGGCCCCTGCGGTCGCAGGTGCGTTTCGCCATGAGCCGGCCTCGGCGGGTCAACCGGCCGAACAGCGGTGCTTCACCCAGGTTCACCATCGCGGGAGAAATGGTACCCGCAGTCACGGCCCGCGGTTGTTATGGTGACCGGGTGACGGCCGTACCGGAGTCAACCGAGCTCGACGCCGGGCGTGCCGCCCAGCCTCGGCAGCTGATCGTGTCCGTATACGGCTTCTACCACCGCATCGAGGGTGGCTGGCTGTCCGTGGCGTCGCTCATCGACCTGCTCGCGGCGCTCGGCGTCGACGAGCCGGCGGTGCGCTCGTCGATCTCGCGCCTCAAACGCCGGAGCATCCTCGACGCCGTGCGGCGCGACGGGACCGCCGGCTACGAGCTGTCGGACACCGCCCTGGCGATCCTGCGCGAAGGCGACGAACGCATCTTCCGCCGAGACCGCGCGACGCTGGCCGACGGCTGGCTGCTCGCCGTGTTCTCCGTGCCCGAGACCGAGCGCCACAAGCGCCACGTCCTGCGCACGCAGCTGGCCCGGCTCGGGTTCGGCACGGCGTCGTCGGGTGTGTGGATCGCGCCGGCGCACCTGCACCAGGTGACGGCCGAGGCGCTCACCCGGCTCGGTCTCGCGAGTTACGCCGACCTGTTCCGAGCCGAACACCTGGCGTTCGGAAACGCACAGGACAAGGTGCGCGAGTGGTGGGACCTCGACCAGCTCGACGAGCTGTACACGGCGTTCCTCGACGAGCACGCCCCCGTGCTCGACCGTTGGAAGCGCCGGCGCACCGTGCCCGGCAACGAGGCCTTCGCCGACTACGTGCGCGTGCTCACCGGGTGGCGGCGCATGCCGTACCTCGACCCGGGCCTGCCCGCCGAGCTGCTGCCCGTCGACTGGTCCGGCATCCGCGCGGCCGAGGTGTTCTTCGCGCTCCACGAACGCCTCGAAGCCCCGGCCCGCGAGTACCTGCTGCAGGTCCTCAGCGGCTGAGCACCGCGAACCCCTGCACCTCCACCAGCGCTTCGACGTCCCACAGCCGGCTCACGCCGATGCCGGCCATCGCGGGGTACTCGGTGCCGGCGAGGCTCTTCCAGACCTTGCCGATCTCGCGCGCGTGGGCCTTGTAGTCGTCCATGTCGACGATGTAGATCGTCACGCTGCACAGGTCCGCGGGCTCGCCGCCGGCCGCGCGCAGGGCCGTGAGCAGGTTGCCCAGCGCCTGGGAGAACTGCTCGACCACACCGTCGCCGACGATCTTGCCCTCGGCGTCGAGAGCGGTCTGTCCGGCGAGGAACACGAACTGTCCGGTTGCGGACACGGCGTGGGAGAAACCGGACGGGCGGCCCAGCTCGGGCGGGTTGATGCGCTCCATGGCGCGGAAGCCTAGCTCATGTATCGCGTTCTTGACGATCGTATGTCAGACGACATATCCTGGCTCTCGTGCGGATATCGGTTCTCGGCGGCGGCCCGGCGGGCCTGTACTTCGCCGCCCTCGCGAAGCAGCTCGGGCCCGGCCACGAGATCACGGTGTGGGAACGCAACGCGCCGGACGACACCTTCGGGTTCGGCGTGGTGTTCTCCGACGAGACACTCGGCGGCATCGAGCACGCCGACGCGCAGGTTCACGAGGCCATGAGCCGCGAGTTCGCGCGCTGGGACGACATCGACGTGCACTACCGCGGCGAGGTCCACACGTCCGGCGGCCACGGCTTCGCCGCGATGAGCCGCAAACGCCTGCTCGCGATCCTGCAGGAACGCTGCCGCGAGCTGGGCGTCGACCTGCGCTTCCGCACCGAGGCCCCCGACCCGGAGCAGCTCTCGCGCGACTACGACCTCGTGATCGCCTCCGACGGCGTCAACTCGGGTGTCCGCCGGCGCTTCGCGGACTCGTTCCGCCCGACGGTCGAGGCGCGCCGCTGCCGCTACATCTGGCTCGGCACCGACCTCGTCTTCGACGCCTTCAAGTTCCACGTGCTCGAGACGCCCCACGGGATCATGCAGATCCACGGCTACCCCTACGGCCGCGACGGCAGCACGTTCATCCTCGAGCTTCACGAGGACGTGTGGCAGCAGGCGTTCGCGCCCATCGCCGCCACCGACCTCGGGCCGGGCGAGAACGACGAGAAGTCCATCGAGCTGATCCGCGAGCTGTGCGCCGACGTCCTCGGCGACCACCACGTGCTGGCCAACAACTCGAAGTGGAACACCTTCGGCACCGTGCGCTGCGAAAGCTGGGTGCACGACAACGTGGTGCTGCTCGGCGACGCCGCGCACACCGCCCACTTCTCCATCGGCTCCGGCACGAAGCTGGCGATGGAGGACGCGCTGGCGCTGGTCGCGTGCCTGCACGAGCAGGACACCGTGCCCAAGGCGTTGGCGGCGTACGAGGCCGAGCGCAAGCCGGTCGTCGAGTCGACGCAGCGCGCGGCGCAGGCGAGCCTGGAGTGGTTCGAGAACCTCGCCCAGTACACGCACCAGGCGCCGGAGCAGTTCGCGTTCAACCTGCTCACCCGCAGCCGCCGCGTCACCTACGACAACCTGAAGCTGCGTGACCCGGAGTTCGCCACGGAGCTCGACGAGTGGTTCGCGCGCTCGCTGGGCACGGCACCCGCGCCGCCGATGTTCCAGCCCGTGAAGATCGGTGAGCTCGAGCTGCCCAACCGCGTGATCGTGTCGCCGATGGACATGTACGTGGCCGTCGACGGCGTGCCCGGCGACTTCCACCTGGTGCACCTGGGCGGCAAGGCGCTCGGTGGTGCCGGCCTGGTGATGACGGAGATGATCTGCGTGTCGCCCGAGGCGCGGATCACGCCGGGCTGCCCCGGGCTGTACAACGACGAGCAGGAGCAGGCCTGGAAGCGCATCGTCGACTTCGTGCACGGCAGCACGCCGGCGAAGATCGGCCTGCAGCTGGGCCATTCCGGGCGCAAGGGCTCGACGAAGCTGATGTGGGAAGGCATGGACGACCCGTTGCCGGAGGGCAACTGGGAGGTCTGCGGGCCGTCGCCGTTGCCGTACCGGCCAGACAGCCAGACGCCGCGTGAGCTGAGTGTCGAGGAGCTGGCGGAGATCCGCGAGCAGTTCGTGGCTTCGGCGCGCTCGGCGGCTCGCGCCGGATTCGATCTGCTGGAATTGCACTGCGCGCACGGGTACCTGCTGTCGTCGTTCATCTCGCCGCTCACGAACCAGCGGACGGACCAGTACGGCGGCTCGCTGGAGAACCGGCTGCGGTTCCCGCTGGAAGTGTTCGACGCGGTGCACGCGGTGTGGCCGGCCGAGCGGCCGATGACGGTCCGCATCTCGGCCGACGACTGGTCCGCCGGCGGGATCGAGGCCGACGACGCCGTCGCCATCGCCGCCGCGTTCGCCGAGCACGGCGCCGCCGCGGTCGACGTGTCGACCGGGCAGGTCGTGAGCGAGGAGAAGCCGAAGTTCGGGCGCAGCTACCAGACGCCCTACGCCGACCGGATCCGCAACGAGGTGGGGCGCAAGTACGGCATCGCCGTGATCGCCGTCGGCGCGATCTCCTCGTACGACGACATGAACGCGCTCATCCTCGCCGGCCGCGCCGACCTGTGCGCGTTGGGGCGGACGCACCTCTACGATCCACAGTGGACGTTGCACGCGGCTGCGGAGCAGGACTACGTGATGCCGTGGCCGAAGCCGTGGGCGGCCGGGAAGCGCCGGCCGCAGACGGGCCGCACCGACGGGCCCGAGCCGCGGCTGGAACTCGTACGCACCGGCGGGCACCAGACCGCGCACGCCCGCTGGCGACCGGAAAGGGACTGATGAACGCCTTCGCACTGACGCCCGAACAGCAGGCCTTCACCGCCTCGGTCCGAACGATCGCCGCGGAGCAGCTGCGGCCGCTCGCCGAGGCCGGCGAGGAAGGCGCGGTGAACCGGCCGCTGCTCAAGGCGATGGGCTCGCACGGCCTGCTGGCGCGGCTGTTCCCCGGCGTCTCGGCGGGAAACCCGACGCGCCAGGCCGCGGCGTTCGACCTGTGCCTGCTGCGCGAAGCCCTGGCGTCCGTGAACACCGAGGCCGAGACGGCGCTCGCGTTGCAGGGCTTGGGAAGTTACCCGGTGCTGCAGTCCGGAAAGGACGAACAGGTCGCGCGCTGGCTGCCGGCCGTGGCGGCGGGCGACGCGGTGGCCGCGTTCGCGCTCACCGAGCCCGACGCCGGTTCCGACGCGGCCGCGCTGCAGCTGGCGGCCGAGGCCGACGGCGACGGCTGGCGGCTCACGGGGCAGAAGATGTGGATCTCCAACGCTCCCGAGGCCGACTTCTACACGGTTTTCGCCCGCACGACACCGGACGCCGGCTCGCGGGGCGTGAGCGCGTTCGTGGTGCCGGGCGACCGCGCGGGCCTGACCGGCGAGCACCTCGACCTGGTGAGCCCGCACCCGATCGGCACGCTGGAGTTCGACGGCGTACGCGTGCACCGCGACGAGCTACTGGGCGAGGAGAACCGCGGTTTCGCCGTCGCGATGCGGACGCTGGACCTGTTCCGCCCGAGCGTCGGGGCGTTCGCGGTGGGGATGGCGCAGGCCGCTCTCGACGCGACCGTGGCGTACACGGGCGAGCGCATCGCGTTCGGCGGGCCGCTGGCGAAGCAGCAGACCGTCGCGCACACGCTGGCGGAAATGGCGACACGGACGGAAGCGGCGCGGCTGCTCGTCTACGCCGCGGCCGCGGCCTACGACGCGGGCGAGACGGGCCTGGCCGGCCGCGCGGCGATGGCGAAGCTGTTCGCGACGGAGTCGGCGCAGTACGTCGTCGACTCGGCGGTGCAGCTGCACGGCGCTCGGGCGCTGCGTCGCGGGCACCTGCTGGAGCACCTGTACCGGGAGGTCCGCGCGCCGCGCATCTACGAGGGCGCGTCGGAGATCCAGCGGACGATCATCGCGAGGTCGCTGCGGTCCTGAAGTTTCCGCTCAGCGCGATACCGGCTCCGCGACGCCCGCGTGACCGGTAGTTTCGGCGACATGTCGAGGATCGCGGTCACCATCACCACGCCGGACGGCCTCTGCACGGCCACGCTGCACACGCCGCTGAGCGCAGGGCCCGCGGTGATCCTTTATGCCGACGCGGCCGGGGTCCGCGAGACCTTCGCCGAGATGGCCGACCGGCTCTGCGCGCTCGGGTACGTCGTCCTCCTGCCGGACGGCTACTACCGCACGCCGTACACGCCGTTCGACGTCACCACCGTGTTCACCGTCCCCGAGGAACGCGAACGCCTGACGCGACTCGCGCAGAGCGTGACGGCGGAGATGGCGGTGCGCGACACGGGCGCGTACCTCGACTTCCTCGCGGGGCGCGGTGAGGTCGCGGGCTCGCTGGTGGGGACGACCGGGTACTGCATGGGTGGCCGGTTCTCGCTGTGGGCCGCAGCTCATCACCCGACGCGGGTGGCGGCCGCCGCGTCGTTCCACGGCGGCAACCTCGCCGCCGACGACCCCGACAGCCCGCACCTGCTGGCCGGCCGGATGCGCGCGTCCGTGCTGGTCGCAGCGGCGGACAACGACAGCGCGTTCCCGCCCGAGCAGTTCGACCGGCTGCGCGGGGCGTTCGTCAGCGCGGGTGTCCGGCACACGCTGGAGACGTACCCCGCCAAGCACGGCTTCGCGGTGCCGGACAACGACACCTACGACCGCGCGGCCGCCGAGCGCCACTGGGACGCGTTGGCGGGGCTGTTCGCGGAGAACCTGCCGCGTTAGGCGGAGATCGCCGGCGCGGGACGGGAAAATGGGCCGGCGCCCTCGGCAGCGGGCCCCACCCGACGAGGCGGGCGGCGGCCCACAGCGTGACCTGCGTCGCGGTGAGGACGGCGCACCCGGCGGCCCGTTCGAGGTCGGCCGTGAGGCGGATGGCGTGCAAGGCGGTCTCCGGCCGGAACACGTCCTGCGCCGACGGATGCGCCGCCCGGGCGACGAGGTCGACGATCCGCTCGGCCGGCCACGCGGCGAGCTCGCGACCGGAGCCGGCGGAGGCGTCGACGCGGTGGACGACCTCGGCCCCGTCCACATCGGACGGCCAAGGGAAGTAGTGGACGACCAGGTCGAGTGTGGGACGGAGCCGGCCGGCGAGGTCGAGAAAGTCGTCCTCGCCGGCGTTCCTCGTCGGGTGGAGCGGGCCGGGCCTAGGCGGCGACGGCCTTCTTCGGTTTGCGTTCCAGCCACAGCTGGGCGCCGACCAGGGCGACTGTCCAGCTGACCCACGCGGCGATGGCCGCGACGGACTGCATGAGCGCGGTCTCGCTGCCGCCGAAGGTGGTGGGCAGCTGGGGTTCCAGGATGATGATCGCGATCGGTGAGATGAGGCGGTTGAGGATGATCGACATGGTCAGCGCGAAGCTGCGGATCATCCAGCGCCGGTGGTCGCCGAAGCGGCGGTCGCGGGCGGCGCGGTAGCCGGCCCAGGTGCAGCCGATCCAGATGACCGCCAGCATGACGTCGCTGGCTCGCGTGGCGGGGCCGAAGGGGCTGGCGGCGCCGATCGTCAGGGCCATCACGCCGGAAGGCAGCACGCCGCCGAAGACGTAGGCGCGGCCGGCGTAGCGGTGCAGCACCGGCAAGCGGCGGCGGATCCACGGCCAGATCTGGACGACCGCGCAGATCATGGCGATCGAGCCGAACACCACGTGGCCCACGAGGAACCAGTAGTGCGCGCCGAAGCCGGCCGGCGCCGGGACGCGCGACTGCGCCGGGTCGAGCGCGAGGTACGGCGGCAGCGAGTACGCCAGGAAGGCCACCACGACCAGCCCCAGCAGCCCGATCCACGGGCGGCGCTTCTTCGTCGTACGCGGCTGCTGCGCCGGCACCCGCGGTGGTCGCAGATCCGTCCCCGCCGTCATGGCCACTCTCCCTCGCTCGTCGCCTGATGCTCTCCGAACGTAGGTCCGGCGGGGGTGCCGCGACCATGGTGTGCGCTGGCGTCGGCGGGGTGGGGACAGCCTTACCCTCGCCCGGGTGATCTTCGGGCTTGCCTTGCCGCGCACGGCAACGTTTAGCGTCTCCGCCATCCACTCGAGCGGAGGCACGAATGCGGTTCGCGGTCAGCTACAACCCGGCGTTCCACGGGCTGGCGGGCCTCGTCGCCTTCGCTCGCCACGCGGAGGCGTGCGGCTTCGAAGGCCTCCTCCTGCCCGAGCACCTCGCGTCGCGCCCGGGCGCCGAGCTCGGCGGGTGGGAGATCCCGCCGACGCTGCCGTACGCCGGCCCGCTCGAATGCCTCGCGCACGTCGCCGCGGTCACCGATCGGCTGCTGCTCGGGACCGGAGTGCTGTTGCTGCCGTACCACCAGCCGGTCACGTTGGCGAAGCGCCTGGCCACGCTCGACGTCCTGTCCGGTGGCCGGCTGCGGCTGGTCACCGTGGGCGTCGGCGCGTTGCCACACGAGGCTTCGGCGGCCGGGGTCGACTACCGGACGCGGGGCCGTCGGGCGGACGAGGCCCTCGACGTCCTCCGTCTACTGTGGACAGGCGGGCCGGAAGGCGTCAGCCATCACGGAGAGTTCGTCGAATTCGACGAGTTGTGCAGCTACCCGAAGCCGGTCGGGACGATCCCGATTCGGGTGGGCGGGTCCAGCCGGGCGGCCGCGCGGCGAGCGGGTCTCCGGGGTGACGGGTGGTTCCCCGGCGGGTCCCTCACCGCGGAGGACCGCGTCGCCCTGTTCGACCTCGTCCGGGAGACCGCGGCCGCGTCGGGCCGCCCCGCGCCGGACTACACGCGGTGGGGCTCAACGGACCTGACTCCGGAGGCGGTCGACGCGCTGGCCGCCGAAGGCGTGACTCGCGTCGTCGTCTCCGCTGCCGGCGCCGATCCGCAGGAGCGGCTGGACGAGCTGTCCGCATTCGCCGCGAAGTTCCTGAGTCACGTGTAACTCGCGTGCGCGGCGATCACCCGCCAGCCGTCCGCCGTGCGCAGCCAGGTGCGGGTGTAGCGCATCCGCGCGGTGAACGGCTCGCCGCCGAGCGAGCCCGTCAGCCGGCCGAGGAACCACGTGACGCCGGTCGTCCCCTCGGAGAACACCCGCAGATCTTCCTCGACGAGCTCGGACAGGACCTGGCTGCCACCGCGGTGACCGGCCAGATCGTCGGCCTTCGAGGCGACCACCTCACCGAACGTGAAGGTCAGCCGGTCGTCGAGCAGTTCGTCGAGAGCGGCGACGTCACCGGCCAGCTGCGCGGCCTGGAGCCGGTGTTCGGCGTCGAGCAGGGTCTGGTCCACGGTGCGGCTCCTTAACGCGAGACGCTGCCATCGTGGCACCGGAACCCGGCCGCGCGACAGGAAGTTCGCGCAAAGCCGAAGGGCGCCCGCGCGAACGCGGACGCCCTTCTTGTCACCCCCCGGGGTGAGTCAGGAACCGCGGACCCGCCGAACGGTGTCGCGGTAGAACAGCCCGCTCTGCTTGATCGTGCGTGCCTGCGTCTCGTAGTCGACGCGCACCAGGCCGAAGCGCTTGGCGTAGCCGTAGGCCCACTCGAAGTTGTCCAGCAGCGACCACGCGAAGTAGCCCCGGATGTCCACCCCCTCCAACCGCGCGGCGGCCACCGCGGCCAGGTGCGAAGCGAGGTACGCCGTGCGGCCCTCGTCGCGCACGAAGCCGGACGCGTCGGGCGCGTCGTCGAAGGCGGAGCCGTTTTCGGTGATGTACATGGGCAAACCGGGGTAGTCGCGGCCGAGGCGGGTGAGCAGCTCGGTGAACTTGCCCGGCAGGATCTCCCAGCCCATCGCCGTGGTCGGCTCGCCGAACGGCACGGCGCGCTGCACCGGGAAGCCGTCCTCGCCGACGCTGCGGCCCTGCTCGTCGACGCCGGAGTACTGCTGGCCGAAGTAGTAGTTCACGCCCAGGAAGTCCAGCGGGGTCGAGATGATCGCCAGGTCACCGTCCTCAATGGGCAGTGCGGCACCACGGACGGCCATGTCCTCGACAACATCCGCGGGGTAAGAGCCACGCACCAGCGGGTCGAGGTAGACGCGCACGCCCATGCCGTCGGCGTTGCGCGCGGCCTCGCGGTCGAGCTCGCTGTCCGACGCCGCGTCGGACGTGCCCATGTTGAGCGTGATGCCGAACTGCGTGCCCTCGGGCGCGGCCTCACGCATGCGCTGCGTGGCCAGGCCGTGGCCGAGCAGCAGGTGGTGGATGGCCTCCATCCCGGCCGCGAAGTCGCGACGGCCCGGGGCCATCACGCCGTGCACGTACCCGTGCATCGCGGAGCACCACGGCTCGTTCAGCGTGGTCCAGTGCCGCACCCGGTCGGAAAGCCGGTCGAACACCAGCATCGAGTAGTCGGCGAAGCGGTAGGCCGTGTCACGCGCCGGCCAGCCGCCCGCGTCTTCGAGCTCCTGGGGCAGGTCCCAGTGGTACAGCGTGAGCCACGGCGCGAGGTCCTTGGCCAGCAGCTCGTCCACGAGCCGGTCGTAGAACCCGATCCCGGCCTCGTTCACCGGGCCCTTGCCGTGCGGCTGCACCCGCGGCCACGCGACGGAGAAGCGGTAGGTGTCGGCGCCGAGCTCCTTGACGAGTCCCACGTCCTCGGGCATGCGGTGGTAGTGGTCGCACGCGACGTCGCCGTTGTCGTTGTTGTCGATCGCCCACGGGACCCGGCAGAAAGTGTCCCAAATGGACGGTGTGCGCCCGTCTTCGGCCACCGCGCCCTCGATCTGGTACGCGGCCGTCGCCACGCCCCACCGGAAGTCCGGCGGCAGCGAGTCGATCAGCGCCTGCTGCTCGCGGGTCGCAGCGTCGGTGGTCTCGGTCAAGGGGTCTCCTTATCTACGACTTGACGGCGGCGACGGGGTCGGCCGGGTGCAGCCAGCACGCCACGGTGCGCGCGGAATCGTCACGGTCGGCGGGCACGCCGAGCACCGGCACCTCGGTGGTGCAGCGGTCGAACGCGTGCGGGCAGCGCGGCGAGAACGCGCACCCGACCGGCAGCGACCGCGGGTCGGGCGGCGAACCGGGAATACCGGTGAGCTCGCGCCGCGGTCCGCGCAGCGCGGGGAACGAGTGCAGCAGGCCGTCGCTGTACGGGTGCAGTGAGTCGCGGTAGAGGTCCACGCCGCGGGCCTGCTCCACGATCCGGCCGCCGTACATGATCGCGATGCGGTCGGAGAACTCCACCAGCAGCGACAGGTCGTGGGTGATGAACAGGACCGAAAAACCCAGCCGCTCGCGCAGTTCCACGAGCTGCGCCAGGATCTGGCGCTGCATCACCACGTCGAGCGCCGTGGTGGGCTCGTCCATGATCACCACCCGCGGTTCCAGCGCCAGCGCCATCGCGATCATCACGCGCTGGCGCATGCCGCCGGAAAGCTGGTGCGGGTAGGCGTCGAGCCGGTCGGCCGCGATGCCCACCAGGCGCAGCAGCTCGCGCGCGCGGGCGAGCCGGGCCACCTTGGTGCTGCGCGGATCGTGGGCTTTGATCACGTCCATCAGCTGCACCGACACCTTGTGCACCGGGTTGAGCGAGTTCATCGCGCCCTGGAACACGATGGACGTCTCGGCCCAGCGGAAGTCGCGCAGCTGCTTGGGAGTCAGCTTCAGCACGTCGTACGGCTCGCCGTCGCCGGGGTGGTAAACCACGCTGCCACCGCGGATCACGCCGGGCGGCGGGAGCAGGCGGGTCAGGCCGTAGGCCAAAGTGGACTTTCCGCTACCGCTTTCGCCGGCCAGGCCGAGCACCTCGCCGCGGTGCAACGTCAACGTCACGCCCTGCACCGCGTGCACGGCGTCGGCGCCGAGGCCGTAGTCGACGTCCAGGCCCTTGATCTCGAGTACGGGTTCGTTCATTCCTTCTCCCGGCCGAGCACGGGCGTGAAGCCGACGCGCAGGCGCACCGTCTTGCCCTCGGCGTTCTTCGCCTTGGTCTTGCCGCTCGAACGCAGCCGCGGGCTCACGAACTCGTCGATGCCGAAGTTCAGCAGCGACAACGCGGTGCCGAGGATCGCGATCGCGAGCCCCGCCGGCACGAACCACCACCACGCACCCTGCGCCAGCGCCTGCTGGCTCTGCGCCCAGAACAGGATCGTGCCCCAGTTCCACTCCGAGAAGCTGGAGACGCCGACGAACGCCAGCGTGATCTCCGACATCACCGCGAACACCACCGTGCCCACGAAGCTCGACGCGATCACCGCGGTGAGGTTCGGCATGATCTCGAAGAAGATGATCCGCCACGTCGACTCGCCGCTCGCGCGGGACGCCTCGACATACTCCCGCCGGCGCAACGAAAGTGTCTGCGCGCGCAGGATCCGCGCACCCCAGGCCCACGAGGTGAAGCCGATGATCACGGCCACCAGGTAGTCGCCGCCGCTGGGCAGCGCCGTGCCGATGATGATGATCAGCGGCAGCGCCGGGATCACCAGGAACACATTGGACAGTGCCGACAGGCCCTCGCCCGGCGTCCCGCCGAGGTATCCGGAGGTGACGCCGACGATCACGGCGAGGATCGTCGCCACGATGCCGGCGGTGAGCCCCACGAGCATCACGCTGCGCGTGCCCACGATGACCTGGCTGAAGATGTCCTGGCCGAGGTGCGTGGTGCCGAACCAGTGCTTGCCCGAAGGCGATTCGAGCAGGTCGTTGCTGCGCGCGGACGGGTCGAACGGCGCGATCCACGGCCCGATGATCGCGATGACCACGAAGAAGGCCAGCACCACGAGCCCGGTGACCGTCTTGCCACCGGTCAGGAACCGGAAGCGCCGGCGTTTCGCGGCGGGCCCGGCGACGGCCTCGGCCGGCAGCGGTGCGACCGCCTTGAGATCGGCTGCGGGAAGTGCCACGGCTCAGCCCTCCTTCCGGGTGCGCGGGTCGAGCACGAGGTAGGCGACGTCGGCGAGCAGGTTCGCCACGAGCACCGAGAGCGTGATGATGAGGAAGATGCCCTGCATCAGCGGGTAGTCCTGCGAACCGACGGCCTGGAACAGCTCGTAACCGACGCCGGGGTAGGAGAACACGATCTCCACCAGCAGGGTGCCGCCCACGATGAAGCCCAGCGCCAGCGCGAAACCGGACACGCTCGGCAGCAGCGCGTTGCGAGCCGCGTAGCTCACCATCACGCGCCGTTCCTTGAGGCCCTTGGCGTGCGCGACGGTGATGTAGTCCTCCGATGCGACGGTGACCATCATGTTGCGCATGCCGAGGATCCAGCTGCCCATCGAGCTGATCAGGATCGTGATCGCCGGCAGCAGGCTGTGCTGGATCGCGCTGCCGATGAAGTCGCCGCCCCACCCGGGCACCAGGCCCGGGTCGTAGCCGCCGGACGCCGGGAAGAAGCTGCCCGGGCCGGCCAGCAGCGTGATCGCGATCAGGCCGAGCCAGAAGTACGGGATGGACGACAGGAACGTCGTCACCGGCAGCAGACCGTCCACCCAGGACCCGCGCCGCCACCCGGCGACGACGCCGAGCCCGGTGCCGATCAGGAAGCCCACCACCGTGGTGAACCCGACGAGGATGATCGTCCACGGCAGACTGTCGCCGATCACCTGGGACACGGGCGAGGGGAAGAAGGTGAACGACAGCCCGAGGTCGCCGCGGAAGAGCTGCGCCCAGTAGTGGAAGTACTGGGTGATCAGGCTTTCGTTCTTGTCGAGTCCGAACAGGACGTACAGCGACTGGATCGCGTCCGCCGACAGCGTGCCCTGGTTCTTCGTGATGAGCGACTGCACCGGGTCACCCGGGATCAGCCGCGGGATGAAGAAGTTGATGGTGACGGCGGCCCACGCGGTGAAGACGTAGAAGCCGAGCCGTTGGAGCAGGTACCTCACGGGCGCACCGCCGAGTCGTACAGCCAGCACGCGGCCCAGTGGCCCGGAGCGTCATCCACCTCGAACCGCGGCGGCAGGTCGGTTTTGCAGCGTTCCATCGCCACGGGACACCGCGGGTGGAACCGGCAGCCCGACGGCGGCGCGATCAGGCTCGGCGGTTCGCCGGAACCCTTTTCCTTCGGCGCCTCGCCGGGTGCGGCTTCCGTGCCCGGGTCGAGCCGGTCGGGGTCCGGTGCCGATTCGATCAGCAGCCGCGTGTACGGGTGCGCTGGCTGCTGCGTCACGGTCTCGGAGTCGCCGCCCTCGACCATGCGCCCGGCATACATCACCAGCGTCTCGTCGGCGAAGTAACGCGCCGACGCGATGTCGTGGGTGATGTAGAGGATCGCGAGGTGCAGGCGTTCCTTCAGGTCCCGCAACAGGTTCAGCACGCCGAGGCGGATGGAGACGTCCAACATGGACACCGGCTCGTCGGCCAGCAGCGCCTCGGGGTCCGCGCCCAGCGCCCGCGCGATCGCGACGCGCTGGCGCTGGCCGCCGGACAGCTCGTGGGGGAACTTGTCGACGTAGCGCTCCGGCGGGGTCAGCTGCACCCGCGTGAGCAGCTCGTGCAGCGCCTGCTCCAGGTCGGCACCCGCGCGGTCGTGGATCTTCAACGCCCGCGTGAGGTGGTAGCGCACGGTGTGCACAGGGTTCAGCGACGCGAACGGGTCCTGGAAGATCATCTGGACCCGGCGGCAGTAGGCCCGGAAAGCCTTGCCGCCCTTCACGGTCGTCGACTTGCCGTGCAGGCGGATGTCGCCGCTCGTGCGCGGGTAGAGCTGGGCGAGCAGCCGCGCCACGGTCGACTTGCCCGAGCCGGACTCGCCCACCAGCGCGGTCACGCGGCCGCGCCGCAGCACCAGGTCGACGTCGTCGACGGCCTGGACACTGCGGCGCCCCTTCGTGAGCACCTCGCGCCCGCGCTTGCGCACGGGGAAGTGCTTGGTCAGCCCGGAGGCCTCGAGCACGATCGTGTCCGAGGCCCCGGTTTCGATCTCGCCGGCCGGGGAGGCCACCCCCGCCTCGAGCGAGGCGGAGGTGGCTTCCCGGGTGGCCACTGCGTTGTCCTCGGGCATGGATCAGGCCGCGGGCTTCAGGTGCATGACGATGTCCAGCGCGTTGCGCAGGGTCGGCTGCGCGGGGCCGTACGGGTTGGCTTCGTCGGGCCAGCCCGTCCAGTTCTTCGTGCTGTACTCGCCGCCGGAGTTGGCCGCCATGAGCGGAACCATCGGCTGCTGGTCGATCATGATCTGCTGCAACGTGTTCATCGCGGTGGCGCGGCTCGCGTCGTCGGCGGCGTTGGCGTAGGTCTCGAGCGCCTGCGTCGCCTGGTCGTTCTTGAAGCGGCCGTAGTTGCCGTTGATGCCGCCCTGGCCGGTCGGCTTGTAGCGGTTGCCGTCCATCACGTCGCGGTACATGTCGTACGGCGTGGCACCGTCGTTGGTCCAGTGCAGCAGACCCTCGAAGTCACCGGTGTCGACCGACTTCGTCCACGCGTCCTGGTTCATCTTCTCGACGGTGGCGGTGATGCCGATCTGCGACAGGTTGTCCTTGATGATCTCGAGGTCGGTGATGTAGTCCGACCAGCCCGAGGGCACCGTGAGCTTGAGGGTCACCGGCTTGCCGCTCGGGTCCACGAGCTGGTTGCCGTTGTACTTGAAGCCCGCACCGGTGAGCAGCGACTTGGCGCCCGGCACGTCGACCTTCACGGTCTGGCCCTTGTACTGCGACGCGATGAACGAGTCGCCCGCCGGCGTCGGGATGCCGGTGACCTGGTCGTTCTTCGGGTAGAAGTAGCCGGCCTCACCCTGGTTGAAGATGTCGTCGCGGTTGATGACCTTGTTGACCGCCTGGCGCAGCTTCGCGTTGTTCCACGGCGCCTTCTCCGTGTTGAACCACAGGCCGTGCACGGCGAGCTGGGCCGGGAACCACAGCTTGTAGTGCTGCGGGTCCTTGTTCACGTAGACGGACTTGTAGTTCGGGATGAAGACGAAGCTCCACTCGGCCGCACCGCTGGTGAGGGCGGCGACCTGCGCGTTGTTGTCGTTGTAGGAGGTGTAGCGGATCTCCTTGACTGCCGGCGCCTGCTGCCAGTAGCCGGTGCGCTGGCTCACGGTGATCGTCTGCGGGGTGAACGACTTCAGCGTGAACGGACCGGTGCCCACCGGGTTCTTCACGAGGTCCGTGGACGGGTCCTTGATCTGCGACCAGATGTGCTTGGGCACCACGATCGTCTGCAGGATCTTGACCTGGTTCACGAACTGCGAGGTGTCGAAGCCCAGGGTGACCTGGTTCCCGCTCGCGGAGATGTCCTTGTAGGGCACCGAGTCGATGTTCAGGGCCTTGTTGTCGCGCAGCAGCTGGAACGTGTAGGCCACGTCGTCGCCGGTCATCGGCGTGCCGTCGGAGAACTTCACTCCGTCGCGGATGGTCAGGACCAGCTTCTTGTAGTTGTCCGACCAGTCCCACTTCGTGGCCAGCCACGGCTTGCCGGCTTCCTGCGGCTTCACGCGGTTGAGCATCACGAGGGGCTCGTAGATCACGTAGCGGTACCCGAGCGACGCTGCCGCCGAGGTCTCCAGGAACGGGTTGTTGTTCTCGGCCTGCGGGCCGTTCGGCATGCCGACGTTCAGCACGGCCGCGGCGTTGCCGCCGCCACCCGCGCTGCTCGAGCCGCCGCCGCAAGCGGCGAGCACCGCGGCTGCCACCACGGCGACGAGCGCTGCGACGACGGAACGCTTCACTCGCATTCGTCCTCCTAGGTCCTGGTGCTACGGATTCCGCCCGTGCTCTTCAGAGCTCGGTCCGGCCGCGCAACAGGAGGAGTCAACCCGGGTGACTCGGGTCACGTCAATAACACGGCGGTAACATTTTGTGCCTAAGTTTAAGTACTGAAAGAAAGGCTCACGCTCGGTGTCCGACTGTCGATCTCCTTGCGGGGCAAGGAGATTCAGCCGGCTGAACGCCCGCCCGACGCCAGCAGCGCCGCGATCGGCAACGTCGCCGCACCCAGCGCGACGGCCTCCGGGCCCAGCTCCCCGAGCTCGACCACGGTCGCCTCGGCGAGGTAGCCGAGCGCGTGCCGGGCAGCGGCGTCACGGACGTGCGGCAGGATCGCCGGGCCCATGATCGCTCCCGCCGAGCCTGCCAGCACGACCCGGTCGGGCGCCAGGAGGTTGATCAGATTCGCGATGCCGATGCCGAGGTATTCACCCGTCGCGGCGAGTGCTTCGGCAGCTGGACCAGACCTTTCGGCCAGGGCACCCGGGTCGGCCGGACCGCGGCCGGGAGCCGCCGGGCCGGCGAGTGTTTCGGCAGGTGGACCAGACCTTTCGGCGGGTCGGAAACCGGCCGAGCCGCGGCCACGAGCAGGCGTGCCCGACGCCGAAGTGGCCGACCCGGCGTGGCCACCGGCAGCGAAGCCGAGTGCGGCGCCGGAGCGCCCGGGCGCCGGAGCGAGATCCGCGCCAGGTGCGCCGGTGCCGAGTCCCCGAGCAGCAGCTGCCTCGGCTTCGGCCAGGGCGACGAGCTCGGCGAGCCGGCTCTCGCTGTCCGCGCCGCGCAGGGGCTGCGCGCCCGGGGTCTCGGCGTACCGCCGCACCACGGCCTCGGTACCGACGTAGGCCTCCAGGCAGCCGCGCGAACCGCAGCGGCACGGGGCGCCCGCGGCTTGCACGACGGTGTGACCCCACTCACTGGTCGTGATGCCGGGAAAAGACCCACCGTCCGTGACGAAGGCGGCGCCGACGCCCACGCCTAGCAGGGCGATCACGGCGCGGTCGGCTCCGCGGCCCGCGCCGAGCCACATCTCGGCCTGGCCGAGCGTGCGGGCGCGGTTGTCGAGGTGCAGGGGCGCGTCGGCGAACTGTGCGTGAGCGCGCAGCAGGTCGGCGAAGGCGACGCCGGCCCAGCCGAGCGTGGGGGCGTGCACGATGCCGCCGTCGCGCACCGCGCCCGGCACGCCGACGCCCACGCCGAGAACCCGGGACGCGCCGCCCGCCGCCAGCACCTCGGCGACGCCGGCCCGCGCGAGCTCGACGACTTCCGCCGGGTCAGGGTTGCTGCCCGCGAGCGGGTGCTGCACCGTCGCGAGCGTCCCGAGCGCGCAGTCGAAGAGCCCGGCCCGCACGTGGGTCTCGCCGACGTCGACGCCCACGACCTGCCCGTACTCGGGCCGGACGCGCAGCAGCGTGCGCGGCCTGCCACCATCGGACTCGACGGAACCGGCCTCGGCCACCACACCGTCGCCGATGAGCTCCGCGACCACGTTCGTCACGGTCGCGGGACTGAGCCCGGACTCGGCGACGAGTTCGAGCCGGCTGACCGGCCCTCGCAGGTAGAGCGACGACAGGAGCGCCGCTCGGTTGTGCCGCCTCAGGTCACGGGTTGTCTGCCGGAGCACCCTCGTCACCTGGGGGATTCTGCCAGACGACCATATGTTCGGGACTTAGTTCACTAGTTAATACATGGCCACAACTTACGGTGATCAGGCATCCTGGTGCCGGGAGAGTTCGAGGCCAGATGGGTGTCACATGGCGACCAAGCGCACGACCGTCCGCGATCTGCGGCGGCACAACCGTTCCCTGCTGCTGTCGAAACTGTACTTCGACGGCCCGCTGTCGCGGCACGAACTGAGCCAGCTCACCGGCCTTTCGGCGGCGACGGTCAGCAACGTGACCGCCGAACTCGGCGAGGAACGGCTCATCACCGAGGCCGGCCTGGTCGAATCCGACGGCGGACGGCCGCGGGTGCTGCTGCGCGTGGACCCGGCGTACGGCTACGTGGCGGGTGTCGACATCGGCGAGACGGGCGTGCGCGTGGAGCTGTTCGACCTCGCGATGCAGCGGCTGGCCACGGTCGAACACGAGCTGTCACCGGCGCGCACCGAGCCGGCCACGGTCGTCGCGGCCGTCGTCTCCGGGCTGCGCGAGGTGATCGCGTCCGCCGGGGCCGAGGAGTCGGCCGTGATCGGCGTGGGCGTCGGCGTGCCCGGCACGGTCGAGCAGGGAGAACGCGTGCTGGTGCACGCGCCCACCATCGGCTGGGACTCCGTCGCGCTGGCCGACGACCTGCGCGCGGCCGGCATCGAGCTGCCCGTGTTCGTCGACAACGGCGCCAAAACCCAGGGCCAGGCCGAGATGTGGTTCGGCGCCGGCCGCGGCGCGCGCCACGCGGTGATCGTGCTCATCGGCTCGGGCGTCGGCGCGGCCGTGATCGCCGACGGCGCCACCTACCGCGGCTCCACCAGCAGCGCCGGCGAGTGGGGTCACACCACGATCGTCTACGGCGGGCAGGCGTGCCGCTGCGGTTCGCACGGCTGCCTCGAGGCCTACATCGGCGCCGAGGCCGTGCTCGCGCGTTACCGCCGGGCCCGCGGCAAGCCCGTGCCCGGCGAGACCGAGCAGGACCAGTTCGCCGCCCTCCTCGCCTCGGCCGACCGTTCGAAGTCGGCGCAGAAGGTCCTGGAGGAGACGGCCGGCTACCTCGGCGCCGGCATCGCGAACCTGATCAACCTGTTCAACCCCGAGCGCATCGTCGTCGGCGGCTGGGCCGGTCTCGCGCTGGGCGAGCGCCTGCTGCCGCTGATCCGCTCCACCGCGTCGGCCCACGCACTGAGCCACCCGTTCGGCGAGACCACGATCCAGCTCGGGTACCTCGGTCTCGACGCCGTCGCGACGGGCGCCGCCACCCTGCCCGTCGCCGACCTGCTGGAACAGGGCGCCGATCCGCGACTTCTGGTCAAGCCGGCCCCCGCGATCCGCTCGGGCGCGGGCGCCGCCTGACCTTCCGTCGTCACCCGGCGAACATCGACGAGAACCCCAGGTGACCGGGCGAAAGCGCGCCGGTGATCATCGTCGGCGCTCCCGTCGATCACCTGGGTGGCCACCGGCGGCCCTACTGTGCCGATCGTTACCAACCCGACCACAGTCGCGGCCGAATGCCTTCGTAGCAACAGTTACGCGCCGCGTGGGGGGTCGGCCTACTTTTGGTTGGATCAGTAAGGCGGGTTGAAAAAATTCTCACATCCGCCATTGCCGCAGTGGTACGGACCATGCATACTGCTTTTACTTTGTTGCCAGGCACAACAAAGTAGTCCGATTAGTCCGACCCCTGCCGCCCGCCTGCGGTCCACCTCCGGAGTGGACACGAAGCGCTCGGCCGAGAACCGCACGGTCCCCCCGCCGTGCTCTCCTCCGCCCCACCGCGTTTTCGTGCTGCGCGTGAAAGCGCGGTCCCCTCCGCAAGAAGAGGTGACAACGATGTCCATCTCACATTCCCTGAGACGTTCCCGCTGGGCCGGGCTCTTCGCGGCCGCTTCGCTGCTCGCCGTCGGCGTGCAGGCGACGCCCGCCGTCTTCGCGCCCAGGGAAGCCGCGGCGGCGGCCAGCTTCACCGACGACTTCAACGGCCCCGCAGGCAGCCCGGCCGACGGTTCGAAGTGGAACTACGAAACCGGCGACAACGTCAACAACCACGAGCGCCAGTACTACACGTCGGGCACGAACAACGCCGCGCTCGACGGCCAGGGTCACCTGGTGATCACGGCCAAGCGCGAGAACCCCGGCAACTACAACTGCTGGTACGGCCGCTGCGAGTACACGTCCGCGCGCCTCAACACCTCCGGCAAGTTCAGCCAGGCCTACGGCCACTTCGAGACCCGCATGAAGCTCCCGCGCGGCCAGGGCATGTGGCCCGCGTTCTGGATGCTCGGCGGCGGCAACTGGCCGACCGACGGCGAGATCGACGTGATGGAGAACGTCGGTTTCGAGCCCAACACCGTGCACGGCACCATCCACGGGCCCGGCTACTCGGGCTCGGGCGGCATCGGCGCCGGCTACAGCGGCCCGAACTTCTCCGACGACTTCCACACCTACGCCGTGGACTGGTCGCCGAACAAGATCGTCTGGTCGGTCGACGGCAACGTCTACCAGACCCGCACCCCGGCCGACCTCAACGGCAACCGCTGGGTCTACGACCACAACTTCTTCATCATCATGAACCTCGCCGTGGGCGGCTACTGGCCCGGCGACCCCAACGGCAGCACGCAGTTCCCGCAGCAGCTGGTCGTCGACTACGTGCACGTGACCACCAGCACCGGCGGCGGCACCACCCCGCCGAGCGGGAGCACGGGCCGCATCACCGGCATCGCCGGCAAGTGCGTGGACGTCGCGGGCGCCAACAGCGCCAACGGCACGCCCATCCAGATCACCGACTGCAACGGCAACGCGGCGCAGAACTGGACCGCCGGCAGCGACGGCACCCTGCGGGCACTCGGCAAGTGCATGGACGTCACCTCCGCGGGCACGGCGGACGGCACTCCCGTGCAGCTCTACGACTGCAACGGTTCCGGCGCGCAGCAATGGGTCGTCACCGCCGCACACGACATCGTGAACCCGGCCGCGAACAAGTGCCTCGACGCCACGGGCAACAGCTCGGCCAACGGCACCCGCCTGCAGATCTGGACCTGCACGGGCACGGCCAACCAGAAGTGGACCGCCCCCTGATCCACTGACCCCGGCGACACCCGTTGCGCCACAACGGGTTCCCGGTCCTCTGAAAGCCGCCGCGCGGGGCTGCTCGCCTCCTCTCCCTCCTCCGGCAGCCCCGCGCGGTGTTCCACTCCGGTCCCCACCGGCTCCCCCCGTTCGCCCGGGCGACACGATCCCGACCGGATCGCACCCCCGGCGCCCCGGATCCCCACCGGCCCGCCTCCACCCGCGAGGCTTCCGCCGGGGCGTCCGCGAACGCGCTCGATCCGCCTGGTCCCCACCGGGCTCTCCCCTCCCTACCGGCTTGGTCCTCACCGGGCTTGGCTTCGGCCGAGCAAAAGCTCCGCTCCCTATCGACCTGGTCCCCGCCATCCCCTTCTCCACCGAGCCCGGTCCCACCGACGCTTTCCCTTTCCGTACCGAGAACCCCGCACCACCGCCTCGGTCGCCAGCCGAGCAATCCGCCCCACACCGGCCCGCCAACCCGGGCACCTCACCACGCGAGCTCGGCCCCACCGGGCTCTCCCTTTCCCACCGGCTTGGTCCTCACCGGGCTTTTCTCCATTCCCCCAACCGCCCGACACACAGCCCCCGCCCTCCCAAGGGGGGCGTCCCCATCCCATTCTACCGGCGAGGTATGACCAAAAGTGGCCGAACGGCCACGGAGGGTCAAGTTATCCACAGCTCACCCTCGCCTGTGGACAACCGCAATCTCCCTTCCCCCCAAGGAGAACCCCACCGTGCGGCGATTCCTCGTCGCGTTGGCAGGTTGTTTCCTGCTGACGCTTTCCTTCCTGTCCGCAACCTCAGCCAACGCGGCACCCACAACCCCCGCGGCACCCGCCGCCGCGCCCACCGCGGCGCAGTTGCTCGCCAAGACCAACTCGTGCCAGCAGATCTCCAACGGCAAGTACAGCTACGACGAAGGCGGTGCGGCCACCGTGCCCGTCTGTCAGGCCGGTGGCGCCGTGTTCTTCAAGGCCGACATGGACATCGACTGCGACGGCCAGCGCACGACGCAGTGCAACGAGAGCACCGACTGCTGCTTCTACCCCGACACGGCGTTCCACACGTCCACCGACCAGCCGTTGAACGCGGCGCAGCTGCCCTACATCGTGCTGCCGCAGCCAACGTCCACTTGGGACTATCGCCAGTACGGGATCGACGGTGGCTCGGTGGTCGCCGTCATCTACAACAACAAAGTCACCTACGCGGTCGTGGGTGACACCGGCCCGACGAGCATCATCGGCGAGGCCTCCTACGCCACAGCCGTGAGCCTGGGCATCGACCCTGACCCGAGCACCGGCGGCACCGAGGGACCAGTCACCTACGTCGTGTTCCCCAACACGCACGTGAACCCGATCGAGAACCACAACACCGCGGTGAGCGTCGGCGAGTCGTCGGCGAGCAGCTGGGTCGGCGGTGGCCAGACGGACCCGCCGACGGGTGGCGCCGGCCAGATCACCGGCCTCGGTGGCAAGTGCGTGGACGTCGCGGCGGCCAACAGCGCCAACGGCACCGCCGTGCAGCTCTACGACTGCAACGGCACCACCGCGCAGCAGTGGACCGTCGGCTCGGACGGCACGATCCGCGCACTCGGCAAGTGCCTCGACGCCGCCGGCACCGCCAACGGCACCAAGGCCCAGATCTGGGACTGCACCGGCGGCGCGGTCCAGCGCTGGAGCAGGAACTCGACCGGCAACCTCGTGAACGCCGCCTCCGGTAAGTGCCTCGACGCCACGGACAACAGCTCCGCCAACGGCACCCGCCTGCAGATCTGGACCTGCGCGGCCACCGCCAACCAGAAGTGGACGGTGTCGTAGGCATGCGCAAACGCCACCTGCTCCCGCTGCTCGGCGCGGCGGCCCTGACACTGTCCACAATGGCCGTCCCGGTCGCGCAAGCGGCGAACGAGACCGTGAACATCTGGCTGACCACGACCGACGACGCCAAGGGCGTGAATGTGACGCGCGGCCTGCAGCAGCAGACGCCCATCACGTTCTCGGCCGGCACCGGCAGCGGCCAGCAGACGATCAACGTCAACGAGAACACCACCTACCAGCAGTTCGAGGGCGGGGGCGCGTCGTTCACCGACAGCGCGGCCTACCTGATGAACTCCAGCAACCTGCTGTCGGCGAGCACCCGCAGCCAGGTCATGCAGAAGCTGTTCGACCCCAACGCCGGCATCGGCATCGACTTCCTGCGCAACCCCATGGGCGCGTCGGACCTGGCGCGCTCCAGCTACACCTACGACGACATGCCCGCCGGGCAGACCGACCCGAACCTGCAGCACTTCTCCATCGCCCACGACCAGGTGGACGTGCTGCCGCTGACGAAGCAGGCCAAGCAGCTCAACCCGCAGCTGAAGGTGATGGCTTCGCCGTGGAGCCCGCCGCCGTGGATGAAGGACAACGACTCCTACAGCCAGGGCTGGCTCGAGTCGCAGTACTACAACGCCTACGCCCAGTATTTCGTGAAGTACGTGCAGGCCTACCAGAACGCCGGCGTGCCGATCGACTACCTGTCGGTGCAGAACGAGCCGACCTGCTGCCCGGGCTACCCGTCCGCGCAGTGGAACGGCTCGGGGCTGGCGTTCTTCACCAAGAACAGCCTGTTGCCGGCGCTGCACTCGGCCGGGCTGTCCAGCAAGGTCCTGGCCCTGGACTGGAACCCCGACAAGTACGACGAGTTCGCGGCGCCGACGGTGGACGACGCGGCCGTGCGCAACGACCCGAACTTCGGCGGCATCGCCTGGCACGGGTACGAGGGCAACGTCTCCGAGCAGTCGACGGTGCACGCGAAGTACCCGAACGTGAACTCCTACTCGACCGAGCACTCCGGCGGCACCTGGATCGGGAACCAGCAGGCCGAGGACATGAACAACATCGTGGACTACACGCGCAACTGGAGCCGCTCGGTCGTGAAGTGGAGCCTCGCGGTCGACCAGGCGCACAACCCGCACAACGGCGGCTGTGGCACCTGCACCGGGCTCATCACCGTCCACAATGGAGACGGTCGCAACGGCCAGGTCGACTACACCGTCGAGTACTACACGATGGGCCACCTCACCAAGTTCGTGAAGCCGGGCGCGGTGCGGATCGATTCGAACGACACCTCGGCCGTGCGCAACGTCGCCTGGAAGAACCCCGACGGGTCCAAGGCGCTCATCGCGTACAACTCCACCACGGGCAACCAGAGCGTGCGCGTGAACTGGGGCGGGCAGTCGTTCACCTACACGCTGCCGGGCCACACGTCGGCCACGTTCACGTGGAACGGCACGCAGGCGGGCGGGGGCACCACGCCGCCGACCGGCCGCACCGGCCAGATCACCGGGCTGGCCGGCAAGTGCCTCGACGTCGTGGGCGCCAACAGCGCCAACGGCACCGCGGTCGATCTCTACGACTGCAACGGCACGGGCGCGCAGCAGTGGACCATCGGCTCCGACGGCACGATCCGCGCACTGGGCAAGTGCCTTGACGTCAGCGCTGCGTCCACAACGGACGGTGCGAAAGTCCAGCTGTACGACTGCAACGGCACCGGCGCGCAGCAATGGACGGCGAACTCGTCCCGCGACATCGTGAACACCGCCGCGAACAAGTGCCTCGACGTCACCGGCAACAGCTCAGCCAACGGCACGCGCACGCAGATCTGGACCTGCACCGGCGCGGCCAACCAGAAGTGGACCGCACCCTGACCCTCCCCAGGAGTCCCCGATGAGAAGAAGAGTCCTCGCGGCGCTCGGCGGCCTGCTCGCCGCCTCCGCCGTCACCCTGATCCCGGCCAACGCGCAGGCCGCGACCGGGCAGATCACCGGCCTCGGCGGCAAGTGCGTCGACGTCGCCGGCGCGAACAGCGCCAACGGTTCCGCCGTGCAGCTCTACGGCTGCAACGGAACCACGGCACAGCAGTGGAACGTCGGCTCCGACGGCACGATCCGGGCGCTCGGCAAGTGCCTCGACGTGGCGTCCGCGGCCACCACCGACGGAGCCAAGGTGCAGCTGTACGACTGCAACGGCACCGGTGCGCAGCAGTGGACGGTCACCGCCGCCCACGACATCGTCAACACCGCCGCGAACAAGTGCCTCGACGCCACCGGCCAGAGCTCGGCCGACGGCACCCGGCTGCAGATCTGGACGTGCACCGGCACCGCCAACCAGAAGTGGACCGCGCCTTCCGGCGGCGGCGACACGACCCCGCCGCCCTCGGCCGGCGCGATGGCCGTGGCCCCGTACATCTACAACGGCTGGGGTGCGCCGCCGAACCCGACGACGATCATGAACGCGACCGGCGTCAAGTGGTTCACGCTGGCGTTCGTGCTGTCCAACGGGTACTGCAACCCGCAGTGGGACGGCGCACGGGCGCTCACCGGCGGCGTGGACCAGGGCACGATCAACACCGTGCGCGGTGCGGGCGGCGACGTGATCCCGTCGTTCGGCGGCTACAGCGGCAACAAGCTGGAGTCCTCGTGCGGCAGCGCGGGTGAGCTCGCGTCGGCGTACCAGAAGGTGATCAACGCCTACGGCCTCAAGGCGATCGACATCGACATCGAGGCCGACGCCTACAGCAACCCGACGGTGCAGCAGCGCACCGTCGACGCGCTGAAGACCGTGCGTGCCAACAACCCGGGCATCAAGATCTACGTCACGTTCGGCACCGGCACCAGCGGTCCGGACTCGAGCCTGGTCAACCGCGCCGCGCAGTCCGGCTTCGCCGCCGACGGCTGGGTCATCATGCCGTTCGACTTCGGCGGCGCCGGGCAGAACATGGGCACGCTCACCACGCGCGCGGCCGAGGGGCTGAAGAACGTCGTCAAGAACGCCTTCGGCTACACCGACGACAACGCCTACCGGCACATGGGCATCTCGTCCATGAACGGCATCACCGACCAGAACGAGACGGTGACGGTGGCGGACTTCACCACCATCCTGGGTTACGCGAACCAGCACCACCTGGCACGGCTCACGTTCTGGTCGGCCAACCGCGACCGGCCGTGCACGGGTGGTCCGGACGACAGCTGCTCGAAGGTCTCGCAGCAGCCGTGGGACTACACCAAGGTGTTCGCCCGGTACGCCGGCTGAGGATCCGAAGTGGACTGACCCGCAGGTACGGGTCCGGCCGATCGGCGCAGTACGCAGCGGCGAACCGTGATCTCCCCCCGGGGACCACGGTTCGCCGTTGCTCCACCATCTCCACCATCTCCTGGCCACGCACGCCGGATCGGGCACTGGGGGCGACCATCCCGATTCGATCTTCGCGTAGGCGCCTGGCCCCGTCTGGGGGTTCCGGGGCAGGGATGCCATTCGCTTCACGCGGCCTGATGAAGACGGTAATCAGGTGTCCGCGATCTTGACACCACCCAGACTGCGGACGGCCCGAACGGCCACAATCGGATGCCCATCCGCGCGGAAGCACGCTATGTAAGCAAGTGCTTCATCCCTTTTGCGACGGAAGTAGTGCCGTTCCTGCGTCGCGGACACGCAACTCGTGACAAACGTTTTCCATGGCGCAGCACACACTTTCCCGTCGGGTCACGGCGATTTTCGGGTCCCTGACACGGATCCCACCCCGTCGCGAAACCGCAGGCGGTCCGGTTTGGACCACTGCCGCGGCCTACAAACCGACGCCGCCCACCGAACGTTCCGAGTACGCCTCGACGAGCTGCGCCTCCGCGTCGGAAAGGTAGGCCGCGAGCAGCTTTTCCGCGCGCCCGCCGTCGCCTTCTCCGAGCGGCCCGAGCAGTTCGCGGTTGCGCGGCAGGTACCGCTCGTGGAATCGCCGTGGGTCGGCCATCACGTGGAACACCAGCCGCAGCTCGGCGGTGAGGCCCTGCATCAGCTCGACCACGCGCTCGCTGCCGGTCAACGCGACGAGCTCGCTGTGGAACCGGATGTTCGCCGTGCCGAGGTCCTGCCAACGGCCGGTTTCGGCCGCTTGGTGACCCTCGGCGACCGTGGCCGCGATCTTGTCGTAGGACGCCGGCCGTTCGGTGATCGCGCGGACGGCGGCGCACTCGACGAGCTTGCGGACGCGGTAGATGTCGCGCACGTCGTCGACCGTCGGCACGCGCACGAAGACGCCGCGGTTGAGCTCGTGGGTGAGCAGCCGCTCGTGCGTGAGCAGGCGGAAAGACTCGCGCAGCGTGTTGCGCGAGACGCCCAGCGCGTTGCCGATGTCCTGCTCCGACAGCCGGCCGCCGGGCAGGAAGAAGCCTTCGGAGATGCGCGTGCGCAGCACTCCGGCAACGCGTTCCGCGGTGCTCGTGCGGCTCAGCAGGCCGCGGTCGGCTTCCAGGCCCAGCGGGCTCTCGTCGGTGACCACGTCGCCCAGCGTAGCCGTAGGGTTGAGAACAATAAAATGAGAGACTTGTGGAATTGTTGAACGATCCGTACGGTGACTGCCATGTGACTCGTGCCACTATGAGAACTCTCCCTGCGAGGTACCCATGAACACGAACGTGACAGCAGGCACCACGAGTGCGGCCCGGCCGTTCGAGTGGTTCCGCTCCCTCGGGCCGAAGGGCAAGCGCGCCTTCTTCGCCGCCTTCGGCGGTTACGGGCTCGACTCCTTCGACTACCAGACGCTGCCGTTCGGCCTGGCCGCGATCACGGCCTACTTCGGCATCTCGTCCGGCGAGGCCGGCCTGCTCAGCACGACCACGCTGGTCGTCTCCGCGATCGGCGGCATCGGCGCCGGCGTGCTGGCCGACCGCATCGGCCGCGTCCGCACGCTGCAGCTGACCATCGCGCTGTACACGGTCTTCACGGTGCTCTGCGGTTTCGCACCGAACTTCGAGACGCTGCTGGTGTTCCGCGGCCTGCAGGGCCTCGGTTTCGGCGGCGAGTGGGCCGTCGGCGCGGCGCTGGTCGCCGAGTACTGCTCCGCGCGCTACCGCGGCCGGACCGTCGCGTTCGTGCAGAGCGCGTGGGCCGTGGGCTGGGGCCTGCTGGTGATCGTCTACACGGTGCTGTTCAGCGTGCTCGACGACGCCGTCGCGTGGCGCGTGCTGTTCTGGGTCGGCGTGCTGCCGGCGCTGCTCGTGCTGTGGGTGCGCCGCCGGGTGGCCGACGCCGAGCACGTGACCGACCGGCGCCTGAAGACATTGAAGACCAAGTCGAAGGGTTCGCTCGCGGGCATCTTCCGCCCCGGTCTACTGCGCACCACGCTCTTCGCGGCGCTGCTCGCGACCGGTGTGCAGGGCGGGTACTACACGCTGTTCACCTGGATGCCCCAGTACCTCAAGACCGCCCGCGGCCTGTCCGTAGTCGGCACCGGTGCGTACTTCGCGCTGCTGATCCCCGGCGCGTTCATCGGCTACGTCTGCGGCGGATACCTCACGGATCTGTTGGGGCGCAAGCGAACCTTCCTGCTGTTCTCCGTGCTGTCGGCGGTGCTGATCGTGCTGTTCGTGCAGCTGCCCTACGGCGCCAACGGGCTCATGCTGCTGATCAGCTTCCCGCTGGGCTTCTCGACGTCGGCGATCTTCAGCGGCTTCGGCGCGTACCTCGCGGAGCTGTACCCGACCGAGGTGCGGGCGACGGGCCAGGGCTTCACGTACAACTTCGGGCGTGCGGTGGGTGCCGCGTTCCCCGCGGTGGTCGGGTTCATGGGCGCGGGCGGCGCGATCGCGCTCGGTGCCGTCGGGTACGCCATCGCCGCGCTCGCGTTGCTGGGCCTGCCCGAAACCCGTGGCCGGGAATTGACCGGGATCGGGTCGTGACCACCTTCCGCGACCCCGCCACGCTGACGCCCGCCGAGGCCCGCGCGCTCTTCCGCGCGGGCACCGAGCGGCCCACCGAGGGCTGGGCGGCCGGCTACGCGCAGGCCAACCTGATCGCCGTGCCGCAGGACTGGGCCGACGACGTGCTGCTGTTCTGTGCGCGCAACCCGCGCGCCTGCCCGGTGCTCGACGTCAGCCGGCCCGGCGACCCGAGCTCGCGGCTCGCGCCCGGCGCCGACCTGCGCACCGATCTGCCCCGCTACCGTGTGTGGCACAACGGGGTGCTGACCGGCGAGGTCACCGACGCGACCGGCCTGTGGCGCAGCGACATGGTGGCGTTCTCGATCGGCTGCACGTACTCGTTTGAAGCGCCGCTGGTCGCGGGCGGGGTGCCCCTGCGGAACCTGACGCAGGGGCGCGGAGTGGCGATGTACGTGACGGACCGGCCGTGCACGCCCGCCGGGCGGCTGCACGGCCCGCTGGTGGTGACGATGCGGCCGGTCCCGGCCGAGCTGCTCGACGACGCCGTGCGGATCACGTCGGCGTCGCCCTCGCTGCCCGGCGCCCCGGTGCACGTCGGCGACCCGGCGGCGCTGGGCATCACGGATCTGGCGCGGCCCGACTTCGGCGACGCCGTGGACCTGGAACCCGGCGACGTGCCGGTGTTCTGGGCCTGCGGCGTCACCCCGCAGGCGGCGGTGATGGCTTCGCGGCCGCCGTTCGCCATCACGCACGCGCCGGGGTACATGTTCTTGACGGACCAGCGCGAGACGGGAGTGACATGGATCTGAACAGCGACCTCGGCGAAGGTTTCGGCGCGTGGCGGATGGGCGACGACGAGGCGATGCTCGACATCGTGACCAGTGCGAACATCGCGTGCGGCTTCCACGCGGGCGACCCCGGCGTGATGCGGCGGGTGTGCGCCCGCGCGGCCGAGCGCGGCGTGACGATCGGGGCGCACGTGGGCTACCGCGACCTCGCCGGCTTCGGCCGGCGGGCCCTCGACATCTCACCGGCGGATCTCACGGACGACGTGCTGTACCAAATCGGCGCGTTGGACGCGTTCGCCCGGGCGGCGGGATCTTCGGTGAAGTACGTCAAGGCGCACGGGGCGCTGTACAACACGGCGGCGGTGGATCCGGCGCAGGCGGCGGCGCTCGTGGAGGGCGTGCGGCAGTTCGGGACCGGGCTGGCGCTGTTGTGCCCGCCGGACTCGGAGATGCTGCGCGCGGCTTCAGCGGCCGGGATCACGGGGTATGCGGAGGCGTTCGCGGACCGGGCGTACACCCCGGAGGGCCGGCTCGTGTCACGCAAGCTGCCGGGCGCGGTGCTCCACGACGCCGACGAGGTCGCCGCGCGCGCCACGGCCATGGCGACGACGGGCTCGGTGATCGACGTGGACGGCGGGAAGCTCGACCTGCGGGCCGTTTCCCTGTGCGTGCACGGTGATACGCCCGGGGCCGTCGACCTCGCGCGGCGGATCCGGGCTTCGCTGACGGAGGCGGGGATCACGGTGGAGTCGTTCGTGTGATGACCGTGTTGCCCTACGGCGGGTCCGCGGTTCTCGTCGAGGCTCAGGACGTGCTCGGGTTGCAGGCCGCGTTGGCGGCGGACCTGCCGGCCGGGGTGGTGGAGCTCGTGCCGGCGGCTCGGACGCTGTTGGTGCGGTTCGATCCCGCGGTGGTGGAGGTGGGTTCGTTGACGCGGTTGTTGTCTTCGATGTCCACTGTGGATGTTGTCGGCGGCGCTGCGGACTCGGTTACCGTGCCGGTGCGGTACGACGGGGCGGATCTCGCGGACGTCGCGGAGGCTTCCGGGTTGTCGGTGCGCGAGGTCGTGTCGTTGCACAGCTCGGCTTCGTACGTGGTGTCGTTCTGTGGCTTCGCGCCGGGTTTCGCCTACTTGACGGGCCTGGATCCCGCGTTGCACCTGCCGCGGCGTTCGGTGCCGCGCACCCGCGTGCCCGCCGGTTCGGTCGCCATCGCGGGCGAGTACTCGGCCGTTTATCCGCGCCCGTCCCCCGGCGCCTGGCACCTGGTCGGGACGACATCGTTGTCGATGTGGGAGGTCGAGCTCGACCCGCCCAACCGGCTCACGCCGGGCACGCGCGTGCGGTTCGAGGCGGTGTGATGACCGGGAAGGTGGAAGTGCTCGCGACCGGTCCGTTCGCGACCGTTCAGGACCTGGGCCGGCCCGGGCTCGCCGCCGTCGGGGTCGGGCGGTCGGGGGCGGCGGACCGTTCGTCGCTGCGGCTGGCGAACCGGCTGGTCGGCAATCCCGAGACGCACGCAGCGCTGGAGGTGACGCTCGGCGGGCTGCGGCTGCGGGTCTCCGAAGCCGCTTTGGTCGCCGTGACCGGAGCCGAGGTGGACGTGAGGGCGGGGCAGCGGGCGGCCGCGCCGAACGGACCCGTCGCGCTGCGGGCCGGCGACGAGCTCGTGCTGGGCACGGCCACGCGGGGCCTGCGGTGCTACGTCGCCATCCGCGGCGGGTTCGACGTGCAGCCGGTGCTCGGGGCGCGGGCCACGGACACCATGGGTGGGCTCGGGCCGCCGCCGCTCGCGCCGGGGATGACGCTGCCGGTGGGCGATGTCGTCGCCGGGCGGCCGGTCGTCGACCTGGCTCCGCTGGCCCGGCTTCCGGAAGAGCCGGTACTGCGCGTCACCCCGGGGCCGCGGCTCGACTGGTTCACGCGGACCGCACTGTCCACTTTGGTCACTTCCGCATACACGGTGACCGCCGACCTCGACCGCGTCGGTGTCCGGCTCGACGGGCCGCCGCTCGATCGCGCGCGTTCGGGCGAGCTCCCTCCGGAAGCCGCCGTGCCGGGCGCGCTGCAGGTGCCGCCGTCGGGGGTGCCGATCCTGTTCCTCGCCGACCACCCCGTGACCGGCGGTTATCCCGTGCCCGCCGTGGTGTGCGAACCCGACCTCGACGTGGCCGCGCAGCTGCGGCCCGGTCAGCGGGTGCGGTTCGCGCTGGAGGTCACAAGCCCGACACCCGCAACGTCAGGTTGAGCCGCCCGGTCAGGCCCAATGCCGGGTCGGCCGTGCCGGGCAGGGTGCGCGGCACGCCGTGGTACGCCAGCCGCGAGGGGCCGCCGAAGACGAACAGATCGCCGGAGCGCAGCTCGAGGTCCGTGTACGGGCGGTTGCGGTTCTCGGTGTTGCCGAAGCGGAAGACGCACGTGTCGCCCAGGCTCAGGGACACGACGGGCTCGAGGGAGCGCTCGTCCTTGTCCTGGTGCTGGCCCATTTTGGCCGTGGCGTCGTAGTAGTTCACGAGGGCGACGTCGGGGTCGTAACCGGTGCCGTCGCCGTACGCCTCGGCCACCGCGCGCCGGCCGAGGTCGCCGAGCCAGGCCGGGAACGGTTCCACCGGCGAGCCGTCCTCGCGGGTGCGGGAGTAGCGGTACGGGAGCCAGTGCCAGCCGAGGCAGACCATGCGCACCGACATCACGCCGCCGCTGGGCAGGCGGGTCTGGCGGTAGCCGCGCCAGCCGCGGCAGGCCTCGACGAGCGAGCGCTGTTCGTCGAGGCCGAGCCAGTCGGGGACGTGGACCGCGCCAGGCGCGAGTTCGACACGGGGACGTGGCAGAAGTTCCATCGCAGGCGATTGTCGCACCGCACCGGTGGGGTTCGGCAGACCGCAGGACCACCCGAAGGGTCTGGCCGGGTGCTCCTGCGGCGGTACCCCTCGCCGTGACCGCCGTCTTGACACTCCCACACTCGAGTGTCACAGACCAGGTGTCGATCAGCTACAAGATGGACACATGACACGACGGCCGAGGCTCATCACGCTGCGTCACCCGAGCTCGACCTCGTTGATCTCGACCACGGTGACCCCGGCCCGCGCGGGCACAGGGTCGTTCATCGCGGCCAGGGCGGCCGGCACGTCGTCGAGGCCGATCCGCGTGCCGATCAGGCCCGCCAGGTCGATGCCCGACCGTTCGACCACGCTCAGCAGCTCCGGGTACTCGTGGGCCTGCAGACCGTGGATGCCCACGATCTCGAGCTCGCCGCCGATCACGCGGTGCATCGGGATCGGGGCGACACCCTGCGCGGGCGGCATCAGGCCCGCCTGCACGTGGCGGCCGCGTTTGCGCAGGCTGCCGACCGACGCGGCGCACGTGGCCGGCGAGCCCAGGCAGTCGAGCGACACGTGGGTGCCGCCGCCGGTCAGCGACCGGACGTGCTCCGCGACCGCTTCCGGCCCGTCGAACGCACCCGCGTCCACGCTCAGCACCGCGCCCGACCGCTCGGCGAGCGCCCGCGCGGCCGGCGAGACGTCCACCGCCACGACCTTCGCGCCCGCCGCCGCGGCCAGCAGCACCGCGGAGATCCCGACGCCACCGCAGCCGTAGACCGAAACCCACTGGCCGGCGCGCACGCCGCCCTGCCGCAGCACCGCGCGGAACGCCGTGCCGAAGCGGCAGCCGAGCGCCGCGGCCTCCGCCGCCGACATCGCGTCCGGCAGCGCCACGAGGTTGGCCTGCGCGTGCTCGATCGCCACGAGCTCCGCGAACGACCCCCAATGGGTGGCGCCCGGCTGGAACTCGTCGTCGCAGATCTGCTGGTCACCGCGCGCACACTGCGCACAACGCCCGCACGCGCACACGAACGGCACGGTCACCCGCGCGCCGACCTCCCAGCCGCGCACACCCGCCCCGACCGCCGCGATCCGCCCCGCCAGCTCATGGCCGGCCACGTGCGGCAGCTTCACGGCCTCGTCGTGGCCCTGCCACGTGTGCCAATCACTGCGGCACACCCCCGTGGCCTCCACCGCGATCACCACCCCACCGGACGGCACCACCGGATCGGGCACCTCGACCACCTGGGGAACTACCCCGAACTCCTCGATCACCACGGCACGCATGGGACCGATCGTAGAGATCGGCGCCGCACACACTCACGGCGTTCCGGCTCGCCCCTCGGCCCGGGTCGGCTACACGCTCGCGCCTTGCCCACGCTGCTCGACCCGGGTGGGTAGCGCTTTCCCGCCCTGCCCGAGGCAAACAACTTGGCCAAGCCGCGCACTCGCGCCCCGCTCAAGTCACTCGACCCGGATCGGCTACGCGCTCGCGCCCTGCCCGCGCTGTTCAAACCCAGGTGGGCAGCGCTTTCCCGCCTTGCCCGGGGCAGACAACATGGCCAAGCCGCGCACTCGCGCCCCGCTCAAGTCACTCAACCCGGGTCGGCCACGAACTCGCGCCCTGCCCAGCCGCTCAACCCAGGTGGACCGCGCTTTCCCGCCTTGCCCGGGGCAGACAACTTTGGCCAGACCGCACACTCGCAGCGTTCCGGCTTGCCCCTCGCCCGGATCGGCTACGCGGTCGCACCCTGCCCAGCCGCTCAACCCAGGTGGACCGCGCTTTTCCCGCCCTGCCCGAGACAAACAACCTGGCCAAGCCGCACACTCGCGGCCCGCTCAAGCCACTCAACCCGGATCGGGCCACGCACTCGCACACTGCCCAGCCGCTCAGCCCAGGTGGACCGCGCTTTTCCCGCCCTGCCCGAGACAAACAACCTGGCCAAGCCGCACACTCGCGGCCCGCTCAAGCCC